>DASWAW010000101.1:0-2512 GCA_036390955.1 Arthrobacter sp. | reverse complement strand
CCGAGCATGATTTCCTGCACGTCCCCGCGCAGCCGCACCAGCTCGCGGTAGGAGGAGTCGGAGAGCAGCTGGTCCACGATTTCGGCCGAGGCGCGCAGTTCCTCCACGGTTTCCAGGAGCGGCGCGAAGCCGATCCTGGCGTAGGGGGCCTCGCCGAAGAGGCTGACCAGTCCCGCCTCGCGGGCCAGTACCGCCGCGGCCAGCACGTCGTCCGCGCCGCGGGTCATCGAGATGATGTACGTCTCGATGACGTCCGGCCCGTAGGTGCGCAGGGCCCGGCGGATCTCACGGAAGACGTCGTAGGTGCCGTCGGCGACGCCGTCGAGCTTGATCGGGTGGCCGGACAGCGGGCGGCGCGAGGCGAGCTCCGACCCCAGCACCTCGAGCCGCTCGGATCGGCTGAGCTCCGCGTACCGGACGCCGGGTCCGCCGAGGCGGTCCATCAGCTGCCCGACGGCGTCGTGGTGGTGGTCGGCGTGTTCGCGGATGTCGAGCGTGGCCAGGTGTAGGCCAAAGGAGGCGATGGCGCGCCGGACCCGGGCCAGGGAGCCGTCGGCGGCGAGCGCGGCGTGGTGGTTGCGGAGCGACCGCTCCAGCAGGCCCAGCTCGGCGAGGAGCTCCGCGGTGGCGGTGTAGTCGCGGCCCGGCTCGTGCGCCGATCCGGCCGATACGCGCCGGCCGGTGTTCAGCAGCTTGGCCTTGATGCAGGTGAGTTTGAGCCGGTAGGGCTCCTGGGCGTTCAGTTCCAGGACCCGGCGGTCCAGGCCCGGCAGATTTTTGAGGTCGACGTCGATCGAGTCCAGCAGCTCCTGGTCCGCCCCGGCGAGCGCCGTGGAGTTGGACAGGATGGAGATCAGCCCGTCGATCAGGCCGATGCTGATCCGGACCGCGTGCTGGTTCTGGATCTGCAGGATTTCGCGGGTGACGGCCGCTGTGACGTTGGGGTTGCCGTCCCGGTCACCGCCGATCCAGGAGCCGAAGCGGATGGGTGCCTTTTCCGCCGGGAGGCTGACGCCGTGTTCGGCGAGCAGCTCCGAGAGGTCCGAGAGCATCTCCGGCATCGCGTCGCCCAGGATGCCGGTGAGGTAGTAGATCGCGTTCCGGGCCTCGTCCACCGGGGTGGGCCGGACCTGGCGGAGTTCGTCGGTCTGCCACATCTGGTCGATCACCTCGGCGAGCTGGCGGTCCTGGCGGCGGCGTGCGGACGTGCCCTCCGCGGTGCCCTGCGCAAGGATGTCGGAGAGCCGGCGGACCTTGTCCAGCACGGAGCGGCGGGACGCCTCCGTGGGGTGGGCGGTGAAGATGGGCCGGACGTCGAGTTCGTTTACGACCTCCTGCAGCACGGAGGCTCCGGCCTGGCCGGCGATGTCGGTGACGGCCTTGGCCAGCCAGCCGTCTTTTTCCTGCCGGGTGCGCAGCCCGCGGACCCGGTGCACCTGCTCGGCGGCGTTGGCCAGGTGGAAGTAGAAGGCGAAGGCCCGGACCAGGTCGGTCGCCTGCTCAAGGGGCAGGGAGCCGAGCAGTTCGCGGACCTGGGCGACGACGTCGTGCGAGCTCCACGGCCCGGTGGCATCCGCACCGCCACGGGCGGCTTCCTTGGATTCCTTGGTCAGCAGGCGTACCTGCTCCACCTGCTCCAGGAGTTCGGGCCCGTGCTGCCGGACCAGGGATTCGCCGAGGAGGGTGGACACCCGGCGGACGTCGGCGCGCAGTTCGGAGGCGAGATCGGTGCCGGGATTCGTTGCAGTGTCAGCCATGGAAACAATCTTTCGAGAGGACTTGGCTCGTACACTGCGCTGGATACTGTGAGCCGGGTTACTTTCTTCCTACAGGATGCTACCCGGAGGCCGGGCGGCAGGGGAATCCGTCTCAGATAGTGTCCGGGGCCTTGACTTGGTGCTCCGCGGGTGCGTTCGCCGCGAGCAAATCCTGCCGCTGCACGGAACGCGGCGATTCGGGCCTCTGCCGGCCTGGGCCGGCGCCGGCCCCGACCAACCGCAGGTGACTCGCAGTTGTGGCCCGTTTTGATCGCTCAATACGGCCACAGCTGCGAGTCACTTGGGGGTGGGTCAAGGTCCTAACGGGCGATTTTGAAGTTGAACGCCCCGGTGCCCAGCGCGCCCCAGATCCGCAGCCAGATCGGCAGGATCATTTCGGCGCCGCGCGCGGTGGTGATGTCGCCCAGATCGATAACGTCCCCGTGCCCGAAGTCCTTGAGCAGGCCGGTCACGGTCTCCTTGGCGGCCGCGTCGTTGCCGGAAAGAAAGACCGAATGGTCTCCCCCGGCCACACTCAGCGGATCCACCATCACACTGGCGGTCATGGTGTTGAGGGTCTTGACCACTCGGGCTTCCGGGAAGGTCCGCTGGATCTGCTCACCGAGGCTGTCCGTGTTCACCGGGTCCAGCGACGGCGGAAACCCGTGGGAGAAGTCCAGCGGGTTTGCGATGTCCATCAGCACCTTGCCTGCCAGGTTTTCCGCTCCCGCTGCGGCGAGCGCGGCCAGGGAGCC
>DASWAW010000100.1:0-24589 GCA_036390955.1 Arthrobacter sp. | reverse complement strand
GGGTCAACGCTGAGGAACACGCTGGACCCGGCCGGGTAGTCGCGCTCCAGGCTGGCCGCCAGCGTCTCCAGCGAGGACTGCGCCATGTTGTCCCGCGCGGTGGTGAACCGGCCCCAGTGCTCCTGGAGCTGGTCACCGTAGAACTGCGCCGGCGACACCGCGAGGGCGCCTCCTTCGCCGCGGGTCATCTGTGCGAAACGGCCGCCCGTGGGCTGGCCTCCTGCGTGTCGTGCCTGTGTCATTTCCGGTCCTCCCAGGTAAGTCCTGCTGTGCGGTATTTGTGGGTCCATTCGGGGCTGTCGCCCTTGGCGGCGGCGATCCGGAACGAGCGCTCCATGTGCCATGCCATCTGCCCGGACGGTGACCCGTCGGGAGCGTCTATGTCGACTGACTCGACGAGGTCGCGCAGGGCCTCGTCAGCGTCGGGTCCGGTGAGCTCTTCGCCGTTGCGGGAGACCTTCAGCGTTCCGGCGTCGTGGTCGAATTCGACGTCCAGGTCCGTACCGGATTCTTCGATGTCCGCGAAGCACGCAGCCGAGGTGGCGTGTTCGCCGTCGATGATGTCGTAGCTGCGGAAGTCGTACCGCTCGCTGCCGGCGTTCATGGTGAAGGCTTCGATGGCGTCGGCTTCAGCAAGGGCGTTCGCGAGGTCTTCACCCAGGTTGTCGGTCCGGGACTCGTAGCGGAGCCCGTAAGCGGGGTCGTCACCGTCGGCGCAGTCGTGGTTGTCGATCGCCCAGCCGAGGCTGCCATCCTCGTCGGTGTGTCCGTCCTGGTGAATGTCGAAGCTGCGTCCGTCCGTTGAGGTGAACCTCAGAACGTCGCCGCGCCCCGACAGGGACCCTTTCAGGCCTTCTGCCTGAATGGAGTCGACCTGGTCAGCGAAGTAGGTCGCGGCTTCCTTGTCGACGTGCAGTTCCCCGCGCAGGCCGACGGCCGGGTAGCCGTGACGGGTCCGGGCGAACTGGCCGCCGATGGGCTGGCCAGCATCCTCATGCTTCGGGGGCGTCATGCCGCACTTCCCGGGGTCCAGGCAGCGGCCTTCTTGAGGTCGATGGCATATTCGTCGAAGTCGTCGTAGGTCCGCGGGCTGTACTGCTGCCAGTGCGAGTTGAGCGGGTTCGCCGGAAGGTTGTTCAGGTGCTGCATGAACTCTTCTCCGCGCGGCTTTGAGGCCTCAGCATCTTCCTCGATCTCATCCAGGTAGAGGTCGGCTTCTTCGTAGCCGCCCAGGGAGACCTTGTCGGCGCTGTAGACGACGAGGCCGGAGACGTAGTCACCGTTGTCGGCACCTTCGACGCGCAGGCCGATGTAGGCCGCTTCCGGGTAGTCCTTCAGGACACCGCGGGCGATCAGGGCGGTGGAGGCGAGCTCCCCGTCGCGCTGGACGGCGTTGTAGGTGATGAAGCTGGCGCTGATGAGCTGTTCGAGGTCCTCATCGGACTGCGGAACGGGAGTGCCGGTAGCTTTGGCCATGATCGCGGCGCGGGAGCGCCGGAAGGATTCCTGCTGTTCCGCGCGGAGAGCATCGGCCATCTCGTTGTGCTTCGTGAAAGCCCACGCACGCGCTTCGTCGTGGACATCGTCGGTGATGGCGTCGTTCACGAAGTCGTCCGATTCGGTGTCATGGATGTCATCGGCCGGGTTCCAGACGTCGAAGGCCGGCTCGCCGTTGACGGACACTGTCGTGGAGATGGTCCCGCCCTCACCGACCTGAACGTCGACCTCGGGGTCCGGCAGGGAAGCCGGCCAGCCCTCCAACTCCGGGCGGCGTGCTGGCGCGCCGAGGGCCACGACGTCATCGCTTTTCAGCTGGGCAGCGAACTGGCCTCCGGTGGGGATGCCTTCGGGCTTGCGGTTGGGTTCAGTGGTCATGCCTATCTGTGTGCGGCACAAATGCGAATGTGGCAGCCAGACCCGGAACATCACACGCAAGGGCCCGACGCAGCGAAAAGCCCGGCACCGCGCAACGGCGATACCGGGCTTTTAGGCCCGCGTGGGGCTAGACGTTTGAGCCGGGTCCCGGTGTGGGCGCGCATTGTTCGGCGGGCTGATGCTGCTGGCTGGCTGCGCTGTGCGGGTGAGTCATGAAGATGTACGGGGCCATGCTGCCGCCGTTGGTCGACGGGGCCGGGGTGTAGTTCTGGCGCAGCGGGGCACCCGAAGTGGGTGTCACCGTCGGGATGTGGACCGGGGCGGACACGTGACCGCCTCCGGCAGAGGATTCGCCGGTGCTGCCATGACCGGTGCTGCCATGACTGGACGAGTGTCCACCGCTGCCACCGTGGCCGCCGCCCTTGGCCGGGACCGCTGTGGTGAAGCTTGCCGTCGTGGCGGTGACCGCGATGGAAGCCGGCGCTGCCTGGCAGCCGCTCGGGTGGTTGTCGCCGGCCGAGCAGCCGGTGACACCGGCGCCGGCACCGATGACGAGTACCAGTCCGGCAACAGCGCCCTTGGCTTTGGCCGAGAACGGGCCGGTGCGCCCGTACGGCTTGGGTTCCATGGAACGGCCGCGGACCTTGCGGATGGTGTTGCTGACCATGGACCGGACCGCGGCGAAGACCTGCTTCGGGATGCGGATGTAGGCAGGTCCGGTGAAGGCCGGTGCCGGGGCGGCGAGGCTGACGCCGGTTTCCCCGTGCTGGGTGTGGGTGAACTGCCCTGCTCCCGGTGTGCCGATGAGGCGGCGGTTCTGCTGTCCGCTGTTGAACGGGACCTGGCTGCCATGGCGGGGTGCCGCAATGGTCTGACGGGGCTGGAATGAGCTCATGTCTTCACAGTGTGCGGCGAAACCAAAAAAGTGCAGAAACGCGTGGCCGGTCTCACCCGGGTCGCCGACGATCCGGGCGTGATCCGGACCTACGATGAATCCATGGTCAAACTCGTGGGTGTCATCCAGCCTGTTGAAAAGAAGTCGATACGCGCCGAAGGAGACGACTACGAGGACGCCCGTGAAGCACTCGATGCGCAAGTCCCCGAAGGCTGGCGGCTGATCTCCATCGTGAACGAGCGTTAGCCGGCGAGTCCTGCGGCCCGGGCCATGAGGTCCGCCGGCGGGACCTCAGTTCCGCCCAGGTAGGTCGATGCGCGGGCCTCCGTGACGCCGAGGCGTTCGGCGAACCGGGTAATGCTCAGCCCGGTCCCAGCGAAAATACCCTGCAGCTGCGCTGCCAGTTCCCCGCGCTCCATCGCCTCGGCGTGCGCCAGCGCCGAGAGCCCCACCCTCCGCAATGTTTCCGCGGCCGCCGACGGCCAGGTGACCGCCAGGACGTCCTCGAGCTCCCCGGCAACCTTGCCGCGCGGGTCCGTCTCCAGTGCCAGGCACATCCGGTCCCAGTCCGCACGACTGCCGTGCTCGATGGCGGCCCGGAGTCGTTCGGCGCCCCATTCCTCGACAGGGGCATCGACTTCCTGGGTGCGCGGGTCCTGAGTCATGTGTGCACCCGGTCGTTGGCGTCCGCTGCCATGTCCCTCGTGACGAGGTCAGGGCGTGAGGCGTAGAGCCCACTGTTCAGGAGCGGGTTCAACTCCACGATCAAAGGGGTGAGGCCCGGGCCCATGGCGACGTCTATTACATAGTCGGTCAGTTCCGGGACTTCCTTGGCGAGGGCTTCGATGGCACGGCGGGCGAAACCGATGAGCATCCCGGTGATGGCAGGTTCGACGTCAACGGGGGTCCGCTCCTGGCGGTTACGGCGCAGCTTGCTATCGAAGGCGTAGCCGTTGTTGTCCAGGGGCGTGAACTCTTCGATGCATCCGGCGCCGCTCACGGCGCGCTGGCCGACGACGAAGACCCGGTATTCGTATTCCATGCTCACGAACTCCTGCGCCTGGAGGTTGGTCGAACCGCCCTCCAGATACATGGCACCGTAATCCAGTTGCCGGTACAGGGCCGCGCCCGCATCATCCGGGGCGAAGCCGTCGGGCAGGTCCACCGGGAACGCGGCGTACTTGTTCAGGTTCACCTTCAGGAACGCCTTGCGGATCCCGTCGGCTGCGAAGCCTGCCAGGACATCGCCGAGGTCCAACGCGCCCTCCGCCTCCGGGGCGTAGCCGCAGACCACGAAGCGCCGCCCGGCACGGGACAGGAACGCCTCGTAGGTGTAATAGTTGCCGGCGAGGTGAGCCTGGGCCTGGTCGACCTCCTGGTGCCGATCGCTGGCCTGGGTGCCGTAGCGGGGCAGCTGGGCGAGACTGCTGATCGGGAGGGTCTCGCCGGTCCCGAGGTTGCGGGCGTCGCCGTCGCGGTGGGCGGAGACTGTCAGCCAGATGTTCTCCGGCCCGAACGCATTCACGGCCGCGTCGAGTCGGGCGGCCTGTTCGTAGAAGTCCTCATAGTCGTCCCCGTCGGCGCTCTCGGTGACCGGGCCGATGTGCTCCCGCCAGAGGGCCAGGAGCTCTTCCTCGCGGGCCCGGACCGGTGCGGTTGCGGCACGGCTGATCGGGGCTTCGCGGTTGACGATGTTGACAAGCCAGGGCATGCGTTCCTCCAGGGACGGGTAGTTGCCCGTCATGTGTGCGGACAGGGCCGGGCCGCTTCCCGCCGACGGCTCAGGCGGCCACCGCGACGGGTTGCCGCCCGGCCGCATGGTTCATCAGGAGCGTGCCGAACCGGGTGATGAAGTTCCCGGGCAGCTCCGGGCATTCGTCGATGTTCCGGAGCCGGGGTGCGACCTCCAGCTGGAGGGCATCCCCGCCGCTGTCGGCAATGAAGGACCGGACGGTCCGGGGTGAGGTAGCGTTGAATTTCCCGCCGGCCACAACCCGGTATTCGGAGAATTCATAGATGATCTCATCCGCCAGGGCCAGAGCCTCCTCGCTGGGGTTGGACCCGTAGCCGATGAAGATGTCGGCCCCGTACCGGGCACTGACCCCGTTGACGTCGATGACGAATTTACCGTCGATTACAGCGTCGTCCAGGGCCCCGGTGAACGCGTCCCGGCGCTCGTCCCAGTACGACCATTCGGAGACGGCACCGGCAGCCGCCAGCCAGCCGGACCCGGTGCTGACGGCCAAGGCCTTGGCGAGGGAGCCGGTGTACCTGTCAGCTGATTTCCGCCGGCCGTCCTTGACGGTGTTGGACGCGTACGGGGCGGTGAACAGGTAGTAACCCGGGCCGTCCCCGGAAAGGATGGTGTCCGGGGCTTCACCGTTGTAGAAGTTGCGGGCGAAGATCCGCTCCGTGGCGGCGTACTCGGCGGGATTCATGCCAGAGGCCATGCGTAGACTTCCGGATTTACCTCACCGGCCGCGGCCGGCGAGCTTCGTGGCCAGCGAATCGGGGAACGCAGCGGCAACCTTGGTCATGGCCTTGTAGCGTTTGGTCGGGATCGACACCGCCTTGCCGGCGAACGCGTCACGGAGCCCTTCGGCGACGACCCGCGGCGGCTCCAGCCACATCCAGTCCCTGATTCCGGTCGTGTCGGCGCCCATCCGGCCGTGGAACTCGGTGCGCACGAACCCGGGGCAGATCGCCGTCACCGTCACACCCTTTGGGCTGTAGAACGCGTTCGCCCAGCGGCTGAAATTAATCACCCACGCCTTGGCGGCCGAATACGTCCCGCGCGGTGTGAAGCCGGCGACAGAGGAGACGTTGATGACCCTGCCGCCGCCGCGCCGGACCATGGCGGTCAACGCGGCATGGCACAGATCCATCGGCGTCTGCACGAGAATCCGCAGGTGGTCCCGCTCCTGGGCGAGGGTGTTGTCGGTGAACCAGCCGGCCAGACCGAAACCGGCGTTGTTGACCAGCACGTCCACCGACCTCTGATCGGTCTCCAGCCGTGCCGCGACCAGGGCCACCCCGTCGTCGGTGAGCAGGTCGGCAGTCAGAATCTCCACGCCGATGCTGTATGCGGCGGTGAGCTCGATGGCAGTCAGTTCAAGCCGGGCAGTGTCGCGGGCGACCAGGACAAGGTGGTGGCCTCGGCCGGCGAGCTGCCGGGCGAACTCGGCACCAAGACCCGAGGTGGCGCCGGTGATCAAAGCAGTGGGAGTCATCGGCCCATCTTTGCCGTGAACGTCGGCGGACGCAAAACGGTCCCGGGACGGGCCGTACCCGGATTTCTACGCATGTTGGTCAGTGAAGCACCCATGACTTTCCGCCCTCCTGACGTCCCGAAGGACTCCCATGAAGAAGCTTTCCACCCTGGCCCTGGCCGCCGCCGGCGTTGCCCTGATGACGGGGTGCTCGGCAGTCTCCGCCGCGGCTCCGGCACCGTCCGCAACCCCTCCCGCAACGCAGCCGCCCTCTCCGGCTGCAACCTCCACCGCTTCCCCGGAACCGGTCCTGACCGGTGCGGCACACACCATGTGGGAGTACCAGAAGGGCGCCATCTCCGACAGCGCTTTCTACTCCATCGTCCGCAAGGGCACCACCACCCTGGACTCGTACACGGACGATGACCTCGCTGCTATCTCCCAAATGACCTGCTCGGCGATCGCCAACGGTGAAACCGGACGGGACATCATCATCAAGCAGGCTGCGATGGCCAAGGCCCGGCAGGACGTCGAGCTGACCGCGGAGATGGGCAAGGATGTCGGCTTCCTGGTGGGATCCGGTGTGCAGACCTATTGCCCGGACCTGCTCAGCAAAATCATCGGCTAGAGAACACCAACGAAAAGGGGCCCTGGATTCCAGGGCCCCTTTTGCGTGGTTCGCACCTACGGCCGGCGACACCTACCAGGTAAGGTCTTCAGCCAGGACTGCCGACGGTCGTGCCTTGGGTGTGTACGGGGTCAGGAGCAGCTTCATTCCGGCCTCCGCGGGGGTGCGGTCCGCCTTGCGCTGGTTACACCGGAAGCAGCAAGCCACCAGGTTCATCCAGGTGTTGCGACCGCCGCGGGACTGCGGGATCACGTGGTCTACCGTTTCGGCCCGGCCTTTGGGACAGTAGGCGCACCGCCCGTCCCGACGACGCACCGCTTCCTTTGAGCAGAGGGGAGCTCTGGTCGTCCAGCCCATCTCCACGTAGGAGACCAGACGCAGTGAATGGGGACGCTCGTACGGTCCGAAGACTTCCCCGGGCACAGGCTTCTCAATGACGGCCACCCCTCGGTGGATCATCCCGATGGCGTGCTTCAGCGACACCCGGTGCAGCGGCTCGTACCCCGCGTTGAGAACCAGAACGCTCTCCATGACATTGTGCCTCTTTCCTGTGTTCGCGGCTCCTGACTTCTTACATGCGTCCGTTCTGACGGGACGGGTGTGCAAAGACTTCACAGCGAACGTGAAAGATGGTTTCCCGTCGAGGGTTCGAACCTTCGACTGCCGGGTCCAAAGACCGGTGTGCTGCCAATTACACCAACGGGAACCGGCGGTTAGGCCGTGGCCGCCTCCAGCAGGGCCGGGGCGGAGCTTGCCAGGTAGTGCTCGACGTCCTGGGCGGCGACGCAGCCGGACGCGGCAGCGGTGATGGCCTGCTTGTAGGTCGGGTCGATGACGTCGCCGGCGGCGAAGACACCCGGCAGGTTCGTCTTCGAGGACCGGCCCTGAACGGCGATGCAGCGGGTGGCCGGATCGATGTCGATCTGCCCGTCGACCAGGGCGGTGCGCGGGTCGTTGCCGATGGCGACGAACAGGCCTTGGACAGGGAGCACGCTGGTGAGCCCGTGGTCGAGGCGCAGGCCGGTGACGGAGGTGTCGCCGAGGACTTCAGCGACCACAGTGTGGTTGATGATCTCGATCTTCCTGTTGGCCTTGACGCGGTCCGCCATGATCTTCGAGGCGCGCATCTCCTCGCCACGGATGATGAGGTAGACCTTGGACGCGAACTTGGTCAGGAACAGGGCTTCCTCGGCGGCCGAGTCCCCGCCGCCGGCCACGGCAACCACCAGGTCCTGGAAGAAGGACCCGTCGCAGGTGGCGCAGTAGGATACACCGCGGCCCGAGAACCGTTCCTCCCCGGCCACACCCAGGAGCCGGTGTGCGGAGCCGGTGGAGATGATGACCGCGCGGGCCAGGTAGGTTTCGCCGTCGGCGACGACGGTCTTGACGGGTCCGGCGAGCTCGAGCGACTCGGCATCCTCGAAGATGACCTCCGCACCGAAGCGTTCAGCCTGGGCCTGGAAGTTACCCATCAGGTCCGGGCCCTGGATCCCCTCGGGGAAGCCGGGGTAGTTCTCCACCTCGGAGGTTTTCATCAGCTCACCGCCCGGTTCCAGGGCGCCGGCAAGGACCAGAGGCTTAAGGTTGGCGCGGGCTGCGTAGGTCGCGGCGGTGTACCCGGCGGGTCCTGAGCCGACAATGATGAGGTCGTGGATGGTGGTGCTCATGCGGGGATGACTTCTTTCAGTTCATGGGATCGGATGTCGAGAAAGTTCATGTGGCCCCGCTGGAGGCGGGTAATGTCCAGGAGGACACGGCCCACGGGCGGGAAGGGCGTGGACTCCCCCGGTGCAGGCTGGCCGTAGACCCTGATCTTGTCGGTGGGGACCAGCCGGCGCCACGCTTCCGCATCGGGGCCGGTCAGGCGGACCACGGCGTACCTGGGACTGTCGTAGTTCGCCCATTCGGGCATCACCAGGACGAGCTCGAGCGTGGCGGGCCGGGCCCGTTTCCGGCGGAAGAAACCGGCTTTGACCGGGGCGACGTAATCGATGGCCTCGATGATGAACGGGTAGTTGATCATCTAGTCCCACCAGCCCCCGCCGAAGCCGCCGTGCCGGTGCTGGTCGTGGAGGACCGGCTCGCTCTCCAGATTGCCGAGCGTGTTGTACTCCGAAGCTAGCTGATGCAGCGTGCTGCGCTCCTCCTGCCGGACCGGGTTCCAGTACGACTCGGTGATCACGCCGCGCGGGACACGGCCGGTGCGGGAGAACTTCCACTCCAGGTGCCGCTCGCACGGGCGCAGTGCCTGGGTGTCCCGGTTGGACCGGTGGATGGCCGGTTCATCGGCGGTGCAGTGGTCCTGGAAGGCATACTCCTGGCCGAGGAAGTTGGCGCCAGTGAGCCCGAAAGCGCCGTGGCGGTGGGAGGCATACGTCTGCTCGCGCGGGTCGTTAACCTTCACGCGGTACGGGCGGTCTTTGCGGGTGCGGGACATGGGTTCCTTCCTCTCGGCTGGCTCCGGTCGGGGTGGTGCAGGAGCCTGCCTCGGCGCGATGCCTCAACATGGGACATGCGTAGACTGTGACCGCAGAGCGCTCCCGCAAGGGCGTTGTCCCGGTGAGTCTTGGAGGCGCCGACCCGACTCGAACGGGCAATGCTCGAAAGCACAGATTTGCAGTCTGCCGGCTTACCAATTCGCCCACAGCGCCATGTAACGGAAGGCCGCCGAAGCGGCTTCGAGAGGACCAGCGGATTCGAACCACTGACCTGGAATGGATGAAGGGCGCCCTCCCATTCCCCGCTCTACCACTGAGCTAGGTCCCCGAGCACGGTTCCGAGCCGCCGAACAGGACCCGGTACCGCTTAGCCGATTTGTTGTCCCAGGCTCTGCCGACTGGACTTCGTTCACGAACTACTTCCTCTTCTCAAGGCGTTCAACCGGGCGAAAGCACCCGTGCCAGGGCCGTGTTCGGCGGGCCTGGCAAATCTCATGTGTGCGGCGGCGGAAAGATCTCTCCCCGCCGCCGTCACGGTCAGCGCCGGAACATCCGGCTCAGGAGGCTCCGGTCCTTGCTGGCGCTCACGGTCAGCCACAGCTCGCCAAGCTGGCTGCTGTGAGAGGGCCCTGCGGCGATCTCCAGGCTGAGCCGGCGGAGCGCTTCCTTCCGGCCATGCTCTTGGACGAGAACGTCCGCGTGCTCCTGAAGCGCCACCTGCGGAGTCCGGTCGCCAAGGGCGGCCTTCTCTGCATCTGTTGCGTCCGTGACGGTCTGGCCGTTATCGGTATCCACATAGTCACCCCACTTGTCGGCCACCAGTTCACGGGGTGCCGCGTCCTTCACCAGCTGATGGAAGTAGACATGCTGGTTGTTGACGTGGTCCTTGAAGAGCTCGTCGACGTAGTTCTCCTGGAAGTCCTGCGGGTCGAACACCAGGTCAGCGTGGTCCTGGAAGTTGTCAGCCAGCTTCTCCACGCCGGGCTGGCTGGTGAAGCGCGGCTGGTTGTCCTTGTTCCCGACCGTTCCGTCGGCCAGCAGGACATCCCGCAACTCGAAGCGCCGGAAGGAATGCGGGTTGTTGCCGGGCTGGGGGTCGTAGTCAGGGTTCGGCATGGTCATGCCGTTGGGTGCGACCAGATCCTTGCTACCGATGTCCACGAACCTGGCCGCGACGACGTCGGGGTAGGCCTCCAGAAGGGAGGCCGCTGCAGTCCCCTGGTCGCGTGAGCGCTTGGCTGCCGAGCGGCTTACCTCGTGCGAGGGTCCGGGCTGGTGGCGGGTGAGCCCTTCCAGGCTGAAACCGGGTTCCTTGGCAATGTGGCCGGTAAACTCGCCGCCGGCGTTTCGGGTGACGTTGGCTTCGCTGAAGTTTGTGCTCATACCAGCCTGTGTGCGGCTCCGGTCGTGGAGTGCAGCCGGACGGGAGCGCTCGGCTCTAAACCAGGCTGCACTCCTTTAGGCACCTAGCCAGCGAGACAAGCCTGGATCAGACGACCGTGCTCTTCATCCGTCAGCCGGTCCTCGCGGCGTGCCTGCTCAAGTTCCAGGTTGCCAGCGACCCACACCCAGGCCCCTCCATAGATCCCGATGAGGCCGGATGCGCGAATGTTCCGCAGCAGCGCCGGCGCAATCAATGCCTTGAACTGGGGGTAGAGGACCATCGCCTCGGCGACGGTCAGTGCCTCGGTGCGGGCTGCGAAGAGCCTCTCAAACAGGGTCTCGAAGGGCGCCCCTTCTGGAGCTGCACTCACCAGGGAATGGGCTTCACTGATCGCCTCCCTGTACATCTCGGATACGAGCTTCGCTTCCATGCTTCCCTCTTCATCTCTCGACTTTCGGAGAGCCCACGACAGGATTCGAACCTGCGACCTGCGCTGTACAAAGGCGCTGCTCTAGCCAGCTGAGCTACGTGGGCATGGACACTGTTGGGTTGGTGTTCCTTGGGCCGACCGCTAACTGGTCACGGCGCTTCGAACGGCTGCAGTGTCTCAGCCTTGGTGCTTGTACAGGGACTTGAACCCCGGACTTCCCGCATGTCGAGCGGGCGCTCTGCCAACTGAGCTATACAAGCGTGTGAAAGGGAGCCGCCAGGACTGACAGCTCCCTTTCCGCCGTGTCGTGGCGTTACCCCGTCCGCGATTTCAGGCACTGCCCATTTCTGGGGCCTCGGTTTACGGAATCCGTGCCGGTACGAGGCTCTGACCCCCGCACCTCATGGGTGTGATCCATGCGCTCTTCCAAATGAGCTATACCGGCGCTGACCTATGTTCACCCCGCCACCGTTGACCGGCCGGCCCGTTGGCGGGACTTGGATCGCCGGCCCCTGACGGGCTCTTCGGCTGCGCATAGGCCTACGCAACGGCATCCAACATCTCTTATGTGTGCGGACCGGGACAAAAGCCTCCCCGGCCCAGAGGATGGCTGCCGGTCAGGGCAGCGCGGTGAGGTCACCTTCAGGCACCAGATGGGAGGGCGCGTCGGCGGCGTCCTGGACGACGCTGAGGTTATCGGCGGTCTGGGCGAACCGGTAGGAGCTCCGGTGGTCGGTCGAGTTGGCGACCGTGACGTTCAGGGCCACTGCTGCGGGCTTCACGGAGGCCCAGGTCTTAGCCGTCACTCCGGCCGGGGCCGGAGCATCCACGACCGCCGCAGTGCCGGCCGTAAATTGCAGATCCCGGCCGCCAGCGTTGGCGAAGGTGAAGCTCGCGGAAGAGGCTGCGTCGCTGACGAAGTTCTGGGTGGACGGCGCTGACGGGGCGCCGGTGCATGTGACCGGGTTGACGCTCGAATCGTAACCGGGATAGCTGATGACGGAGACGTCCACGGTGGTCTTGGCGCCGGAGGTATTGACGGTCCAAGTGCTCACTTTGCACTTGCTGCTCTGGCCCGGCACCGTCATTTCTACAGTGTGGTTATCCGTCACGTTGATGGTGGAGGCCCAGAGGACATCGGACCGGAACGTGGAGTCGGTCAGCGAGACCTGCTTGGTGATGTCGGTCCGGTCCGTGACGGCCTGCTGGAACAGGAGCAGGCCGAGGATGCCGGCGGCGATCGCGCCGACGACCACCGTCATGACGATTGAACCGATGATGGTGTTGATCATGTAGCTGCCCGCTTCGCCGCGGAGGGCTTTCCTGACCCGGTTCAGCATCACTGGCCGCCTTGGACATAGCCGGTGAAGGTGGTGGGAGCGAAGGGCTTCCGGGCTGCCGGTGCCGGCTTGGCCGGATCAGCTGAGGCGGCGCCGCTGCCGGCCTGGCCCGCGTCGTTGTGGCCCCAGCAGGAAGCTTCGCTGCGGGCATCGGTAACACAGCTGAATGCTGCACCTGTGGAGAGGCTTCTAAGGCCCTTGAATCCCGCGACCGGAGCCGGGGAGGTTACGGGCGCCGTGGAGCCTGCACTGGCCTGTCCGTAGCCGTTCTCGCCCCAGCATTTCGCTGTACCGTCCGTAATCAGTGCGCAGAAGGTCTTACCGTTGTCCGTGGCAGCGCCAATGGCGGCGTAGGACGTCCCGGGGTCTACTGCGGCAGGGTCCTTGGCCGCGGTGGTGGAGCCGATCCCGAGTTGGCCGGAGCTGTTGTCTCCCCAGCACCAGGCGTGGGCGGAGGCGTCTATTCCGCAGACCGCTGAAGGGGACGCGGTCAGGGATCTGAAGCTGTGGCTTCCGGTGACCGCGACAGGGACCAGGGAATCCGTCGTGGTCCCGTTGCCGAGCTGCCCGGAGCTGTTGGCACCCCAGCACCAGGCCTGGGTTCCGGTGTCGACCGCGCAGATGATGGAGGCTACGTCGGTGCGGCTGTCATTGGCGGTCTGGACTGAGGTGTAACTGCGACCGCCTGCGACCTCCACCGGTGTGCCTGGTGCCGGTGCCGGATCAACTCCGGTGCGTCCGGTCGCCGTCACCGACCAGCAGAAGATTTTCCCGCCGCTCTCGAGCCCGCACGCCGTACTGGCGTCCATGGTCAGTGCGGTGAAGTCGTGGGTTCCGGAGACAGCTACCGGGTCCGCAGATGCCGCCGCCGTTCCGTTGCCGGGGTTCGCGCCCCAGCAGAGAGTGACCTTGTCGGTGCCGATACCGCAGGTCGTGGTGGGGCCCGGGTAGATTGCCGTGAAGGTGTGGGCGCCGGAAGGGTTCACCGGGACGCTGGAGTCAGTGCCGACGGCGGCGTTGCCGGTGCCGAGCTGGCCCGTGGAGTTACTCCCCCAGCACCAGGCTTTGCCGTCGTCGGCAACGCCGCAGAAGGTGTTCCCTGTGCCGGCCAGCGAAATGAACTTGGCCGATCCCTGGACCTTGGTCGGGGCGGGCCTGTTCGTGGTGGTTCCGTCGCCAAGCTGGCCGTGGTTGTTCGCGCCCCAGCACCAGGCTGCTTTGTCGGCGTCGATGGCGCAGGAAGAATTTCCGCGGGAGACGACACTGCTGAACCGGTAGGGGGTGGTGTCCTGCTGGGTGGCCCACAGCGGGCGGCCCAGGCTGTCGTATCCGGCGATCAATGTCGGCGCTAGCTGGTGCAGGGTCTGCACTTTCGGTCCGAAGAGCTTGTCCCCGGCGCGGCCGGTGACGGTCACGGTCCTGATCCCGGCAGTGTCAGAGGTTCCGGCGATCTGGGAGCAGAAGACCCCTTCGCACTGCTCGCCGGCCGGCACGGCCGTTCCGTGGATGGCGGCATCGAGGTAGCCGCTTTGGAGGACCGTGGAGCTGGCACCGACTCCGGTGAGGCTGCTGGTGGCGCTGGTGGCGGCCAGAGAGGACGTGACAGCCCCGACAATGGTTGTCACCATCAGGGCGGTGAAGATGACGAAGACGAAGGACGCGGTGACGTTGCCTTGTTCGCCGCGGAGGACGTTCCCGGCAGCGGCCTTTATCCGGCGGATCAGGGATCTCATTTCGGCTCCTGGTAGATCATCATGGCTGCCGTGTCGTAAGTCGCCGGTCCTGTGGTGACCAGGCCGAGGTTGCTGCCGGCGTTCACCAGGACCCTTCCGTAGTAGTAGCCGAGTTGACCGGCCGGGACGAGAACGTCGAAGGTGACCTCGGAGTGGTCCTTGTTGATGAAGGTGAGTTTGGAGTCGGCGGAGGCGTCAGTGACTTTGACGACGTACCGAAGTTCAGTGGCTGTAATGGGGGCTGTCAGGTCGAACAGGGCGCCTCCGGTTCCTGGACTCAGCGGCACCGCGGTAACGGCGACACCGGAATGGCTGGTCACGACGGCGGTGTCGGACTGCATGCATTTGCCGGGGTCCAGATGGGCGGGGTCCGTGCAATCAGACGACTGGGAGCCGTGGCGGTTGGTGGCGGCATGAAGGACCGCCAGTGTCGAGGTTCTGTCCTCACGCCAGAGGATGACCGACACACCCTTGCTCAGGTCGGTCGCCGCCAGAGTTGTCGGCGCCGCGGTGAAGGTGCCGATCAGAGGTTTCGCATCGCTGAGCGCAGTGTTCAACACAATGGCCCGGGCAGTGTTGGTGCTGGTGCCCATGGAGGCGGTTGACGCCACGACGAGCACTCCGGACGCGGACACCATGATGAGGGTGATCAGGATGACGCCGAACATGGAGTCGATCAGCAGGTCCCCTCGCTGGGAGCGGAGGATGCGGAGCAGCCTCTTCACGGTGTCCCTTCTGCAGTTTCGGGTCGGGCGGCAGGATTAGTCCAGGCCGGCACAACGTATGTGTGCGGCGCCCGTTGGTCTGCTCACCACCAGGCCAGCGCCCGGCTGCTGTACGGAAACGACGACGGGCCGCCCGGACTAATCCGGACGGCCCCTCGGAGTGTGGTGCGGGACTACGGGATGAGAGCGAGAGCTGCAGTGGAGGCTGCGGCGGTGGTGAGTTCTGCGGAAACGACAGGCGTGGGGGCCGCATCGGTGGAGACGTAGATGATACCGGAGCCGGACTTCGTGGCCGCGGCCCAGTGGGTGAAGCCGGCGTTGGACGCGATGTTGACCTTGGTGGCAGCGTCGGCTGAGATCAGCTTGGCGGTGACCAGATCGGCGCCGGTGCCGAACTTGGTGCCCGGTGCGATGCCGCCTGCTTCGTTGCCCTGTGCCTTGTAGACACCCTCGGCCGTGGAGATGGCGCCGAGGTCCTGCTGGGCTCCCTTGTCCTGAGAGAAGGGGATGACGCCGAAGATGGAGGCCAGCACGCCGGCGGTCAGGATGCCGACAACGACCACGCCGACGAGGATGGAGGGAAGGTCGAAGGCGCCGTCTTCATTCTTGAACGCGTCCGACACGCGAAGAGTGGCGATAGACTTTGCAGCTTCGATGCGGGAGAAATCAGCGCTCAAGAGGAATTCCGTTTCTGGGAAGGGCGTGAAGCCGGTTCCCGGAGAATGGTCCCCGTTCCCCTTTTCAGTGGGCTCACATATAGAAGGGGTGCCCCGCGCAAAAATTGGCCATGACCCCGGGAATTCTTGAAACATGCCCGGCGCCAGCGCCCTCTGACGAACGGAAGGGCCGCCCGGACGGATCCGGACGGCCCTTCAGCAGGTGCTACGGGATTACGGGGTGAGAGCAGCCACGGCGGCAGCATTGATGGTCGTGGAAGCAGAGACGACGGGCGTCGGAGCCCCGTCGGTGGAGACATAGATCGTGCCGGAACCGGACTTCGTTGCCGCGGACCAGTGGGCGCCGTTGGACTGGATGTCGACCTTGGTGGCAGCGTCAGCAGTGATCAGCTTGGCGGTGACCAGGGCAGCGGAGGCGCCGTAGGCGGTGCCCGGGGCGACGCCGCCTGCTTCGTTGCCCTGGGCCTTGTAGACGCCCTCGGCCGTGACGATGGCGCCGAGGTTCTGTTGGGCGCCTTTGTCCTGGGAGAAGGGGATGACGCCGAAGATCGAGGCCAGGACACCGGCGGTCAGAATACCGACTACGACCACGCCGACGAGGATGGAGGGAAGGTCGAATGCACCGGCTTCGTTCTTGAAAGCGTCAGTGACGCGAAGGGTGGCGATGGACTTTGCAGCTTCGATGCGGGAGAAATCAGCGCTCAAGGGGAATTCCGTTTCTGGGAGAGGCGTAAAGCCGGTTCCCGGAGAATGGTCCCCGTTCCCCTTTTCAGTGGGCTCACATATAGAAGTGTCGGCCCGCGCAATAATTGGTCGGTTTCTCAGAAAATATCCATAGATCTGCGGAGAACACCCGAGATGCCGTCCGGGCGGATCCCGGACGGCCCCTCAGCGTGGTTTTCACGGCCTGCGCCAGAGCCTAACCGGCTGTAGTAACCCTGACGTCATCCAAATAGCTGTAGGAAAGCAACGACGAGTCGTTGTGCATGTTGAACCACAGCGTGACCTTCTTCCCCTTGAAGGCGGTCAGGTCTGAAGTCGGGTTCAGCCAGGCCGTGCTGTCTCCGTTGGCCTTGTACGCCTGCTTCAGCAGGGCGCCCGTGGAGGCGTCGCGGATCTGAAGCTCGGTCCAGTCACAGCCACAGCCCGGCTCGGCGGAGTGCGGCTGCAGCCAGAAGGACACCGTCGTTGTTCCGGTGGCCGGCACGTCCACGTTTTGGGAGACGCTGCTGTCGGTGCTGAGCTGGTTGCCCAGCAGAACGGACTTCGCCCCCGCGTACCCCAGCCACGCCCTCGTCGGTGCCTTGCTGCCGCCTGTCGTCCAGGAAGTAAGCTCGCTTTCGAAGCTGCTGTTCAGGACAGTCGTGGACGAAAGCGACGGACCGGAGCTGCCGATCGCGGTGGTTGCTGTCACGGTGTAGGAGTAGTTGCTGTCAGCGGCAAGGCTGGGGATGGACAGCGACCTGGCCGCCGGGGATCCGGTGACCAGAATGGGTGCCTGGACGGCGCCGTTGACGGATGGTGTCACCGTGTAGGTAGTGACCCAGGATCCGCCATCGTTGGGCTGCTTCCAGGCCAGGTCAACCGTTGTGCCGGTGCGGACTGCCGTGACATCGATCGGCGCAGCCGGCAGAGTGGCCGGTCCGGTGGTGATGGCGACGTCGTCGACAGACGTGTAGGAGAGGTTGCTGGAGTCGTTGTGGACGTTGATCCACAGCATGACCTTCTGCCCGTTGAACGGGGTGAGGTCAACGGTCTTGTTCTGCCAGGATGTACCGTCGCCGTTGTTCTTGAAGATCGGCTTCAGGACTGCGCCGGACTGGTCGCGGATTTCTGCCTCGGTCCAGTCACAGCCGCAGCCAGGCTCCGAGGAACGCTGCAGGTACCAGAAGGAAAGGGTTGAGGTGCCCGATTCGGGTACCTGAACCGTCTGCGCGATGCTGCTGTCCGAGCTCACCTGGTTGCCCAGGGTGACGGTGGCGGAGCCGTTGCGCCCGGGGGAGGTCCCGAACGGGGAAGGTGCCGGCGCGGCGTTTCCGCCGGTTGTCCACGATGCCAGTCCGCTTTCGAAGCTGCCGTTCTGGAAAGGTGTGGACGGGCTGGACGCGGCGGAGGTCCCGATCTCGTTGGTGGCTGTGACAGCGAAGGCGTAGTAGGTGCCCGCAGTCAGGTTGTTGACCGTGAGGGAAGTCTGGCTGCCGCTGACGGTTATCGGGGCCTGGGGGGCTCCATCGACGATCGGGGTCACGGTGGATGCGGTCACCGGCGCTCCGCCGTCGCTGGTCTGCTTCCAGGAGAGGTCCGCGTTGTTCCCGTTGCGGGAAGCGAAGACCTGCACTGGCGCAGCCGGGACGGTGGAGACGCTGTTGGTCACTACGACGTCGTCGAGGTACGCGGATGTGAGGATGCCCGAGTCGTTGTGAACGTTGAACCAAAAGGTGACCGCCTGTCCGCGGTACGGGGTCAGGTCGACAGTCTTGTTGATCCAGCTGGGGGTATCCGCGTTGCCCTTGAAGATGTTTTGCAGCACAGCCCCGGAGGAGTCGCGGATCTGGGCTTCAGCCCAGTCGCAGCCGCAGCTCGGTTCCCCGGAGCGCGGCGAGTACCAGAACGAGAGGGTGGAGGTGCCGGAGGATGCGACCTGGACCGTCTGAGAGACGCTGCCGTCGGTGCTGGCCACATTGCCGACCAGGGCAGAGTAGTTTCCGCTGTGGCCGCCAGCCACTGCCGTGGCCTGGGTGCTTCCGCCGGTAGTCCAGCCGGTCATCCCGTTTTCGAAGCTGCCGTTGATGACGGTCAGGCCAGGCAGGGTGAGTGAGGCGGTGGAGTAGCCGGACTCGCCGGTGGCGTTCTTGGCGGTGACGCGGACGTCGAAGACGTCGTTGGGGGACCCTGCGAAGCTGACGGTGGTGGCGGTCTGCGTGTCGGACTGGACCTGCCAGGTGCCGCCGTTGAGACGGTAGTCGACGTGGTAGCCCGTGGCGTCCTTCACTGCGGCCCAGCTGAAGTTGGCGGTCGTGGCCGGGTAGGCGGTCGCGGAAAGGTTGGCCGGAGCCGACGGGGTGAGCTGCGCCGGCTGGGGCTGCTGCAGTGCCGCGGTCAGGGTGGTCGCCAGCCCGGGCATATACCAGGACTGGGTGCCGGCGCCGCTGCAGGTGGCGAAGGCAAGCTGGACGGCGGAAAGGGACCCGCCGGGGACGTCAAGGCATTTGCCGGACGCCTTGTCGATGATCTGAACGAGGCCGCCGGTGCTGTTGCTTCCCTGGAAGAGCTGGGCGGTGAAGACCTGCCCGGGCTCGGCCGAGCAGTCGGCCAGGACCATCTTGTCCGCGGCCGATGCCGAGCACTTGTGGTCCAGGGTGGACTGGCGGATTTCACCGTCCCCGTTCCACTGCCAGCGCTGGGCGTCGACGCTGGCGCAAGGGGCAAGGTTGATATGGTTGCCGGCCGTTGCGGCGTTGTTCTGGTTCTCAATGCACCAGAGACCGTCATAGGAGGAGGTGAGACCGCGGCTGACCCACGTCGCCTGGGGGAAGACGAACGTTCCCCGCCAGTGGAAATAGGTTCCGGTGACTGTCCCGGTGCCGGCCCAGGTGGTGTCGTAAGGGAAAAACACGATGTCGACGGGTTGCGTCCCCGGGGTGCAGGCTACAAGGACCATGTCCGCGAAGATGTTGGAGTTGAGATCGAAGTAGCCGTGGGTGTCCTGGACCGTGGTGGCGTTCCGGCTCGGGTCGTAGCAGGTGATCCTGGCGCCATAGTTGACGGTTGCCGCAGACGATGAGGTGTTCTGGAATGTGACCTTCACTGCCTGGTCGACGACGGTGACGGCGGTGGTGGAGACGTTGGTGTTTCCAGGGGCGGGGCTGACCGGGGAGATCTGGGTGCTGGCGTCCTTGACTGCCGTGCCCGGGCTGGTCGTTGTTCCGGACCCGGACCCGACGGGCGTGTAGACGCGGGGGTCGTAGCCTCCGACGGTGCCGACCATGTCCTGGACAGCGCCGGCTCCCAGGCACGGAACTGCAGTGGTACCGGGGGTCGATGCCGTCTCCGGGGTCATTTCACGCGGCTCATTAGCCTTGTCGGTGGCGTAGAAGACCGTGCCGCTCTGCGACTTGGCCACGCCAAGGTAGCAGGTCCCCGCGTCGTTGGCCGAGACGGTAAGCCTCTGCGTGCTTTGCGGCAGGTACTTGGCGCTCTGCAGCCCGGCAAGGTTCACGAAGCCCTTGTCCTTGGCCGCATGTGTGCCTTCAGCGGTCCGCGCTGCTGACAGGTCCTGCTTGGCAGCGTTGTCCTGGACCCAGGGGATTACGCCGAGGACTGCGGCGAGCACTCCGGCCACCAGGATGCCGACCACGACGGTGGCAGTCATGATCGACGGCAGGTCGAACGCTCCGGATTGCGACCGAAACTTTCCTTGCCAGCGGCGGTATGTCACAGGTTGCTCCACTCGACGACTTATTGGTGGAGGGCCGTCGATGGAAACATGCGTAGATTTTTCGGGGCATGCCTCACGGCCGGGAAGAGTGGCTGGATCTGGTCCCCGGCCGTGGCCGGGGTCTTAGATCCCCAGCACCAGGCTGAGCATCCCGTATGTGCCCAGCGACAGGCCCGCGGCGATCGCCATGAACGGCGCCATGGCGACGTGCTTGCGGGTGTTGCCGCTGAGCCTGGCAGCGATCATGGCGCCCAAGCACAACACGAAGGTGAACAGCAGCCACATCATGGCCGCGAGCGGGGAAACGGCCGCGAGCAGGGCCGCCGGGACAGGGGAAAGCTTGATGTCCCCGCCGCCGGCGAACTTGGTGATGACGGCCAGGCCCAGCATGAAGACGAATGTCACGGCAGCCGCGACGAGTGCCGGAATGAGGATCTGGGCGGCCGGAATGAGGATCTGGGTGGCGGTCAGGAGCACCGCCGCGGCGGCACCGAACACGACGGTGTGCTTGTTCCGGATCAGCTGCGTGCAGTGATCAAGGTAGCCGAGCACACCGAGGCCGGCGCCGAGCACGAAGGTCAGGGCGATGAGATGCATCGGCAGAAACGGGAGGGACACTGCGCTGGTGGCCACGGCACCGGCGATACCCCAGGCTGCGGCGGCGAGCCAGTCGTGGCCGGTGAGTTCGCGCAGGCCAGCCTCGTTGAAGCCGGATTCAACTTCGACGCTCCCGTATGCCTCAGATGAGGCCTTATCAGCTGCTTCCCCGGCCCTACCGTATTCCTCTGTGGTTTCGGCGGAGGCGCGCTTATCGGGGATGAGAGCGTCGGGCTGGATGTCTAGGTGGGGTGCGTCAAGAACGGTGGTCAAGGCGGTTCCAATCTGTGGTGTCCGGCGTACCGGAGATGGCAGGGCGAGGGTGAATGCTGGAGTGCACGGGGCCTATTGGCCCATCTTCATGAGCGCCGGGTAGATCGCGTACATGGGAAGGACGATGGCAATGATGAGCAGGCCGGCGACGCCGTAGACCGCGTAGTTGACGATCGGGTTCAGGGTCTTGGACAGGGTCTCGAGCTGCAGACTGGCTTCGTTCCGGTATTCCGGCGCGAGCTCATTCATGATTTCGATTTCCTGGCGGATGGACGGGGCCGTGGAGAGCAGGTTGCGGGCATCGCTGGGGACGAGCTTCGTCTTGATGAAGTCCTTCAGCGGGACGCCGTCGCTGAGCATCTTTTCGGAATGCTTGACGCAGTGGTGCTTGAGCGCCTCGTTGCCGCAGCCGTTGGCGGCGCTCTTGAGCGCTTCTGGCTCACCAATGCCGGTGTCCAGGTTGGCCGAGAGCAGCTGGAAGAGCCGGGACGTCGCCGCGAGCTGGACGATCGGGCCGATCGCGAAAATGCGGATGGAGATGGTGTCCATCATGACCTTGAACGCATCGGACCGGCGGCCCAGCGTGACCCAGTACCCCATGAACAGCAGGACGACACCGATGATGGCACCGAGCACCCATTTGGTGACTTCGGCAACCTGGAGGATGACCAGGGTCATCGGTGGGGTTTCGGTGCCCAGGGAGGCGAAGGTGGCAACGAAGCCTGGGATAATCATCGTCACGGAGACGAACAGCAGGCCGACGCACATCGCCATCATGAAGCCGGGCTGGATGAGCTCCATCAGCAGCTTCTTTTTCACGTTCTGGCTTTCGCCGACCAGGGTGGCGGCCACCTGAAGGTTCTTCAGCAGCGCGGTGGATGTCTGGGAGGCCTCGATGAGTTCCCTGACCGTGCGGGGCAGGACCTCCTCGGACATGAGGGCCTGCTTGAATCCGGCGCCCTCTTCGCGCATGGCCTTGGCGGCGTGTTCGTACGCGCGTCCGATTTCGAATTTGTGGTACTGCTCGCCGACGATTTCCAGGGCGCGTGCCTCGGATTCTCCGACACGCAGCACCATCGTCAGCGCACGCAGGGACCGGGCAATGGTCTCAGGCTTTGATTTCTTGCCCTTGTACCAGACGAAGGTCGCCGCCTTCTTGAGAGGGACCCCGTTCTCATCGAAGCCCAGGTCACCCTTTTTGGCCTCCTTTTTGGCTGCCTTCTTCGCCGCCCGGGTTTCCTGCGCCTCCGTGGCCGGCTTTTCTTCCTTCGGTTTCCCGGGCTTGGGCTCCCTGGGGGGTTTGGGAGCCTTCTCAGGCTTCGGGGCTCTGGCGGGCTTGGGTTCAACGGGGCGAGCCACCCGCTCGACGGCTTTCAGCTCGGAGGCGGCCGCCTTCTTGAAGCCCCAGCTGCGGGGTTCCTTGGCAGGTGCGGCAGGTGCAGCAGGTGCGGCGCCGAAGCTCTCGAAGAGCAGGTCCGCCGGGTTTAGCGGCCGCTCGTTCTCCACCAGGTTCAGGCTCATGCTGCCAGCCCCAGTTCCGTGAAGAGACCGGCCCGCTTCAGTTCCTTCTCAAGGTTCTCGGGCGATTTGGCGGCGGCCATGGCGACAGCGCACGTGATCCTGCCTGCCTTCACCAGGTGGAACAGGCTTTCTTCCATGGTGAAGCTGACCCTCTTGCCGTTGAGCTTGTCCCCGGCGATCTGGCCGGGGATCATGTGAGCCTGCTTGTCCCGGATCAATTCACTGAAGTTCAGGTTGTTGACGAGCACCTCGCGGGCGGCCTGCATACTTCCGTCCACGGCCGGGACCAGCTTCTGGACCATGATGGCCAGCAGGGACTGGGAGAGCCGGGACCGGATCTGGGGCTGCTCGTCGGCCGTGAACTGGCCGATGAAGGAGTCCAGCGCCTCGGTGATGGAGCCGGCGTGGGCGGTGGTCATGACCAGGTGCCCGGTGGTGGCCGCATGCAGGGCAGCCTTGGCTGTTGCCGCGTTGAGCAGCTCGCCGATCACGATGACGTTCGGCTTGGACCGGAGGGCATCCTCAATCGCGGTCGGGTAGTCCAGGGCGTGGGAGCCGATCTGGCGCTGGATGATGGAGCTCGCGCCGATCTCCTCGTGCACGAACTCTGTCGGGTCCTCGACCATGTAGATGTGCTTGTCGTATTCGGTGTTGATCTTCTTGATGAGCCCGGCGATGGCCGTAGTTTTTCCTGAACCGGTCGGCCCCTCCACGATGATCAGGCCGGAGTCCCTGTGCATCAGGTCCTGGATGATCTGCGGAACGCCGACGGCGTTGGCATCCGGAACCACGGTGGGGATCAGCCGGAATGTCACGGTGATACCGGCCAGGGATTTACGGAACGTTCCGCGGACCCGGTACTTGTCGGTGGCCATCGCGACGGACGCGTGTCCGCGCGGTTCAAGAACGTTGGTGCGGCCCTGGGCGGCGTCGACCAGCCAGGCGTCAATGTCCTCGGCGGTGAAGACGCCCCCGGGGCCGTCATCCATGACGAGTTTGTGGCTGCGTAGTCGGCGGACCGGCTTGCCGGGGTGGATGTGCATGTCGGAAACGCGTGTGTCCCCGCAGCTGTCAATCAGGGCATGCAGGCGGGCGATCGGAACCGAGGACTTGACCAGCAACGGACCGGCGCCGTCGGGCAGCACCAGTGCCTGGGTGCCGGCCGGCCCCGAGGCACTTGCCGGGGCCGCAGCTGCAGTTTCGAAGGCGCGCTGCTCGCGCCGGGAGATTAGCTCATTCACCGATGACTCTCCGTGCTTCTTCTTCGTCCGTGACACCGGCAATGACCAGACGCTCCAGGTCGGCTGCGAAGGTGCTCATGGAATTGTCTTCGGCCAGTTCCCGGAGATGGCTCAAGGGCTGGTTGGTCATGATCGCTTCGGTCAGTTCATCCGTGATGGTCAGGACTTCGTGGATGGGTACCCGGCCTTTGTACTTGTCCACCTCGGTTTTGCCGTCCCATTCCGGATTGAGCTTGCCGACCAGGCGCTGGGAGACGACTCCTTTGACGGAGTCCATGACGGAGAGCGGAGAGTCCACGGCCAGGTCGATCAGTCGCAGCAGGGCGGTGATGTTGTTGTTCGCGTGGATGGTCGTGATGACCTGGCGGCCGGCCTTGGCCTGGCGGACTCCGGCGGCCGCGGTGGCCTGGTCACGGATTTCGCCCAGGAACAAGGTGTCGTAGTCGGCGCGGACCAGCACCGGGAGCAGCGCGTCGAAGCCTGCACCGTTTTCTTCATCGACCTCGAGCTGGATGAGTCCGGGCAGGGTGCGCTCCACCGGGTCCTCGACGGTCCAGACGGTGCGTGTCGGGGTGGCGACATGCATCAGGGCACCGTGCGCTGTGGTGGTCTTGCCCGAGCCCATGGGTCCGGCGATGATGATCATCCGGTTCGCGGCGCCGAGCAGATCGTAGAACAGCTGCAGGTTCAGCGGGGAGAAGGAGAGCTCGTCGAGCTTGCGCAGGGGCCCGGAGGGCGGCAGGCGCATGACGATGGCGTCGCCGCCATCGGCGGTGCGGAATGCGGCCACGCGGGCCTTGCGCCGGTCGCCGTTGTAATTGACCATGTAGACGGTCTCCTCGGGCGCGAACCGGCCGCCGGTGGCGAGCCTGGCTTCCGCCTTGAACTTTCCGATGATGACGCGGCCTTCCATGCCCTGCACCTGGTGAAGCGGGCGCATCCGGCCGTCGACACGTGCCGTGGCGTCCAGGGTCAGGCTGGCGTTGTCGAAGTTCAGCAGGAGGTCCGAGGCGCCCAACTCCATGCAGGTCTGGATGGTCTCCGTCAGCCACACGGAGGTGTTGGGATTCGGCTGGAAGTAGTTATCAGGAAGTTCGTGCCGGCTGATTTCGGCGGCGGGGGTGAACCCTGAGAGAACCGGCCCGGCGAGCTCCAGGTCGGTACCGGCCCCGTCGTTCTCGCCGG
>DASWAW010000099.1:0-4487 GCA_036390955.1 Arthrobacter sp. | reverse complement strand
GAGGCCGAATACGCGGCCGCCCAGGCCGGGCTGACCACCCCCTCCGCCACGCCGTCGGCCTCCCCGAGCAACGCCGAGAACATTCCCAAGCCCGAAACGGCGGCCGGCCAGACCTTCACCGGCGAACTCAAGCTCAACAGCGGCACACTCGGCGTCGAACTGGACGGCACCAAGGCGCCCCAGGCCGCCGCCGTGTTCAAGTCCCTCGCGGATCAGAACTTCTATGCCGGGCTCAGCTGCCACCGGCTCACCACGGCTGAAACGTTCGGCGTGCTGCAGTGCGGCTCCAAGACCGGCGACGGAAGCAGCGATCCGAGCTACACGTGGGGCCCGCTGGAAAACACTCCGCCGGACAACACCTACCCGGCCGGGACCATCGCCGTCGCCAGGAGCGGCGGAAACGCCTACGGCAACGGCACCCAGTTCTTCATTGTGTACAAGGACACCGTCATTCCGGCCGATGCGGCGGGAGGCTACACCGTGGTGGGGAAGGTGACCTCGGGCCTCGATGTGGTGGCCAATATTGCGGCCGCGGGACTAAAACCCGGTGATAACGCCACAGACGGCGCCCCTGCGGAACCAGTCACGATAGACTCGTTCTCTCTGAAGTAACCAGCCGTTGCCCTTGCGGCCACGGCCCCGGTATTTCCCTCCAAGCGAAAGACTTCTAGCGGTGACAGACAGTCAGAAATCCGACGAAACAGTGTCAGCAGCAGCTGCCCACGAGACCGAAGCTGAGGCTGGGTTCGTAGAACACAGCACAGAGCAGGCGACAGACACTCCCACCAACACGGCGCCCGAGACGGCAACCGGGCCGGACGCGGAGGC
Organism: Arthrobacter sp.; assembly: GCA_036390955.1. Classification (GTDB taxonomy): domain Bacteria; phylum Actinomycetota; class Actinomycetes; order Actinomycetales; family Micrococcaceae; genus Arthrobacter. The sequence goes on along the minus strand of DASWAW010000099.1, from coordinate 3,659 downwards.
CCCTGCGGCCGATACCGAGGCCCCCGCCGCGGAAACTGCACCGGAAGCCCCGGCCGACGCCGAGGCCCCCACCGCGGAAACTGCACCGGAGGCCCCCGCCGACGCTGAGGCCCCCGCCGAGGAAACTGCACCGGAAGCCCCGGCCGATACCGAGGCCCCCGCTGAGGCTCCCGCCGCGGCGCGACCTGCGCCGTCACCGGCTGCTTTCGCTGCCCGGCCGAAGGCCAAGCCCTCACCGGCCGCTCCGGCCGCCGCGCCGGCATCGGTGTCCTCCGCCGCCTCCCTGGCCGAAGCCGCACGCTGGGGCCGCGTTGAAGGTGACGGACACGTGTTCCTGACCGTCGACGGCGAGGAACACGCTGTCGGCCAGTACCCGGGTGTCAGCGATGACGAAGCACTGGGCTACTTCGCCCGGAAGTACGACGACGTCGTCGCCCAGATTCTCCTGCTGGAACAGCGCGTCAGCTCCAAGGCGCCCACCACGGACATGCAGAAGACCGTCACGCACCTGCGCGAGCAGCTGGCCGAGCGCAACATGGTCGGCGATCTTCGCTCCGCCGAGGCCCGGCTGGACGCTCTCGCCACGCAGATCTCCGAGCTCGAAAAGGCCGAGAAGGCCGAACATGAGGCCGTCCGGGCTGCCGAGCTGGCAGCCCGCGAGGCCATCGTCGCCGAGGCGGAAGAGATCGCAGGCCACGACCCGGCCCAGATCCAGTGGAAGACTTCCAGCGCCCGGATGAACGAACTGTTCGAGAGCTGGAAGACGGCGCAGAAGAGCGGCGTCCGTCTCGGCCGCAGCAACGAAGATGCCCTCTGGAAGCGCTTCCGCGCCGCCCGCACGGTCTTTGACCGCCACCGCCGCGCGTACTTCTCCCAGCTCGACAGCACCAACTCGGCCGCCAAAGCCGCCAAGGAGAAGCTGATCGCCGAGGCGGAAGCACTGTCCTCCTCGACCGACTGGGGCTTCGCCGCCGGCGAATACCGCCGCCTGATGGACGAGTGGAAGGCGTCACCGCGCGCCAGCCGCAAGGACGATGACGCCCTCTGGGCCCGTTTCCGTGCCGCCCAGGACGTCTTCTTCACCAACCGCCAGGCAGCCAACGACGAGATCGACCAGGAGTACGGCGCCAACCTCGTGGTCAAGGAGGCCCTGCTGGCGGAAGCCAACGAGCTCCTTCCGATCAAGGACCTCGCGGCCACCAAGAAGGCACTCCAGTCCATCCGCGACCGTTGGGAAGAAGCCGGCAAGGTCCCCCGCGCCGACATGGGACGTGTTGAAGCCGGGCTGCGGAAGGTAGAAGACGCCGTACGCCACGCCGAGGACGAGAACTGGAAGCGCTCCAACCCGGAGACGAAGGCCCGCACCAACAGCGCGCTGACGCAGCTGGAATCTGCCATCGCCGGACTCCGGGATGACCTCGCCAAGGCCGAAAAGGCGGGCGACCAGCGCAAGATCAAGGCCGCCCAGGAAGCCCTTGAAGCCCGTGAGGCATGGCTGGAACAGCTCGAGAAATCAGCGAGCGAGCTCTCCTAGCCGCCATGCAGTGAAGCAGTGAAGCAGCACCCTGTTTGAAACAGGCCCCGCACCGGTTATCCACATGACCGGTCCGGGGCCTGTTGGCTTTTTCGCGGACCGGACACTATGGCCGTATGGTCATCGTTCCAGACCCTGCCGCGCCGGACCCGCCTCCCCATCCCGAACTCTACGTCCCCGGGACGCTTTTCTCCTGGCCCGAGCTTCAGGCGATGGCGGCCGACGGCGTGCTGACGCAGCTCTACCAGCGCGGCTACCTGCCTCCTGGAACACGGCCCACCCCTCATCTGCGGGCCCGTGCGGCGTCCATCCTCATTCGTCCGGCCATCCGTCAGCGGGTCGTCGCGGGCAGGATGACGGCGGCCTGGATATACGGCTGCGCCGCCGAACCGGACCGGCTCGCGCTGCTGGTGGATGCCAGCCGGAGGATATCCAGTCTCAGGTCCACCCGCGGCTGCACCCTGCACGAGGTGCGCCTGGGTCCGTACGACGTCGTGAGCCTCGGCGGGCTGATGGTCTCCAGCCCGCTGCGGACCTCGGTGGACATCGCACTGCACGTGGAACCCGAACGGGCCGTGCCGGCCCTGCGGGCGCTCCTGGGCAGACCCGAACTGGGCCTGCGCCTGCGGCTGCTGGTGCTCGCCGTGGAGGCCTCCCCACGGTTGCCGCACAAGAAGGCTGCCCTGGCGAAACTCGAAGACCTGCGGGCCGGCCCGGCACCCTAGCGGCGGGCGCCGGCACCGGGTCCGGCGATCGGCAAAGTCAGCCGCGCCGCCGGTTGCCGGTGGTGCGGTAAACGTCAAAGACACCGTCGATGCGCCGCACGGCGCTCAGGACATGGCTCAGGTACTTGGGGTCGCCCATCTCGAAGGCGAACTTGGAGATGGCCACCCGGTCCGTGGAGGTGTGCACGCTGGCCGCCAGGATGTTGACGTGGTTCTCCGACAGGATCCGGGTCACGTCCGAGAGCAGGGACTTGCGGTCGAGCGCTTCGACCTGGATTTCGACCAGGAAGACACTCGACTGCGTGGGGGCCCACTCGACCTCGACGATCCGGTCCGGCTGCTCCAGCAGCCCACTGACGTTGGTGCAGTCCGTCCGGTGCACGGAGACACCGGAGCCGCGGGTGACGAAGCCCAGGATGGGATCAGGCGGCACCGGCGTGCAGCAGCGGGCCAGCTTCACCCAGACGTCGTCCACGCCGCGCACCACGACGCCGGAATCGGAGTACCGGGCCTTGGAGACCTGGGTGGGGATGGAAATCTCGGTGAGGTCGTCCTCGGGGGTGTCATTGCCGCCAAGACTCTCCACCAGGCGTTCCATGACCGACTGGGCGGAGGTGTGGCCGTCGCCCACGCCCGCGTAGAGGCCGGAGATATCGACGTATTTGAAATCCTCGGCAATCGCGGCGAGGGCGTCATGCGTCATCAGCCGCTGCAGCGGGAGGTTCTGCTTGCGCATCGCCTTGGTCAGCAGCTCCTTGCCGCGTTCGATCGACTCCTCGCGGCGTTCCTTACTGAACCACTGCCTGATCTTATTGCGGGCGCGGGCACTCTTGACGAAATGCTGCCAGTCCTGGCTGGGTCCGGCACCTTCAGCCTTGGAGGTGAAAATCTCCACCCAGTCGCCGTGGTTCAGTTCGCTGTTGAGCGGGACCAGCTTGCCGTTGACGCGGGCACCGATGGTCCGGTGGCCCACCTCGGTGTGGACCGCATATGCGAAGTCCACGGGCGTGGAACCTGCGGGCAGGGCCATGACCTCGCCCTTGGGGGTGAAGACGAACACTTCCCGGGCGTTGATTTCAAAGCGCAGTGAGTCGAGGAACTCGCCGGGGTCGGAGGTTTCCTGCTGCCAGTCCACCAGGGACCGGAGCCAGCCCATGTCGCCGTCGCGCGGACTTCCCGGCCCCGCCGCCGCACGGTTCGGCTGGTCCTTGTACTTCCAGTGCGCCGCGACGCCGTATTCGGCGCGGCGGTGCATCTCGTGGGTGCGGATCTGGATCTCCACGGGTTTGCCGCCCGGGCCGATCACCGTGGTGTGCAGGGACTGGTACATGTTGAACTTGGGCATCGCGATGTAGTCCTTGAACCGCCCCGGGAGGGGGTTCCAGCGCGAGTGCATGGCG
>DASWAW010000098.1:0-3566 GCA_036390955.1 Arthrobacter sp. | reverse complement strand
TCGCCCGCCGCACAGAAGGGCGCAGTCAACAAGATCAGCTGGTCCACCGTTCTGCTCATCTGCGGCATGCTCACCTTCGTCGGCGTCCTGGAAGAGGCCGGCACCATCAAGTTCGTCTCCAGCGGTGTGGCGAATCTCGGCATGCCCCTGCTGGCCGCCCTGCTGATCTGCTACATCGGCGGCATCGTCTCCGCGTTCGCCTCCTCCACCGCCATCCTTGCGGCCCTCATCCCGCTGGCGGTGCCGTTCCTGGCCTCCGGCGAGATCGGCGCGGTCGGCGTGATCGCAGCCCTGGCCGTGGCCTCCACGATCGTGGATGTGTCCCCGTTCTCCACCAATGGCGCCCTGGTGCTGGCCAACGCGCCGGAAGGCGTGGACAAGGAACGCTTCTACAAGCAGATCCTCGCCTACAGCGGAATCGTCGTCGTGGCGGGACCCGCAATCGCCTGGCTCGTCATGGTGGTCCCGGGCTGGATGTAGCCGGATCAACCACACCCCTGGCACCGCCGGACCCGCAGCCGCGAGACAAGCAAAAGAAGGAACATCACGATGAGCACTGAATCCACAACGCCAACCGAAGGACCCCTCACCGGGTACCTCGTGGTGGACCTGAGCCGGGCCCTCGCGGGCCCGCACGCCGGAATGATGCTGGCAGACCTGGGCGCGCGGGTGATCAAGGTTGAAAACCCCGGCACCGGAGACGACACCCGCGGCTGGGGGCCGCCGTTCGTCGGGCCCGACGACGATCCCCAGGCCACGTATTTCCTGTCCTGCAACCGCAACAAGGAATCCATTGCCCTCGATCTGAAGAGCGACGACGGGCGCCTGGTCCTGCGCGAGCTGCTGGAACGCGCGGACGTGGTCATCGAGAACTTCCGCCCCGGCGTCCTGGACCGGCTCGGGTTCTCCGCCGCAGAGATGCACGCGCTGAATCCGGCGCTCGTGGTCCTGTCGATCACCGGCTTCGGGCACGACGGGCCGGAATCCCAGCGCAGCGGATACGACCAGATCCTGCAGGGCGAGGCCGGGCTGATGTCGCTGACCGGATCCGGGCCGGACGATCCGCAGCGGGTGGGCGTGCCCATCGCGGACCTCCTCTCCGGCATGTACGGGGCGTTCGGAACGCTGGCGGCCCTGCTGCAGCGTGAACGAACCGGCCAGGGCCAGATCGTCCGAACGTCCCTGCTCGCGGCGATTATCGGCGTCCATGCGTTCCAGGGCACCAGGGCCACGGTCGCCGGCGAGGTCCCCAAGGCCCAGGGCAACCACCATCCCTCCATCGCCCCGTACGGGCTGTTCCACTGCCGGCGCGGCCGGGTCCAAATCAGCGTCGGCAGCGAGAAGCTCTGGAGCAAATTCGCTGCCACGTTCGGGATCGACGCGGCGCGGCCGGAGTTCGCCAGCAATGCGGACCGGGTGCGGAACCACGAGAAAGTGGTCGAGGAAGTGGAGCGGGCGTTCTCCGAGTTCGAGGCCGAGCCGTTGCTCGCCAAGCTGAACGAGGCCGGAATTCCGGCCGGCAAGGTCAGAACCCTCGACGAGGTGTACGAATGGGAACAGGTCCACTCGCAGGGTCTGGTCATCGACGTCGACCACAAAATTCTCGGCAACGTGAGCCTGCCCGGTCCGCCGCTGCGGTTCTTCAGCGCCGCCGACACCGCCGAAACCACGCGGAAGGCGCATAGCGCACCGCCATTGCTGGACCAGGACGGCGGGCAGATCCGGCAGTGGCTCGGGCTGGAAACCGCAGCAGGAGCCGGCCAGCTCCAGGAAGGGCACTGAACGTGCTGGCGGAACAGAAAATCCGGCACCTGGACGCCACCGAACTCATCACCACCGTGCTCGATCCCGGATCGTACCGCAGCTGGGATCAACCGGTGACAGACCCTCCTGCCGGCCCGGACTACCGGCGGGACCTGGCGGCCGCCCGCGCGAAAACCGGCGTCGATGAATCCGTCCTCACCGGGGAGGGGCTCATCCGCGGCCGCCGCGTCGCCGTCATCGTCAGCGAGTTCCGTTTCCTCGCCGGCTCCATCGGCCTCGCCGCGGCGGCACGCATCGTCAGCGCCGTCGAGCGGGCAACCCGGGAGCGGCTGCCGCTCCTGGCGGGACCCGCCTCCGGCGGCACCCGGATGCAGGAAGGCACCATCGCCTTCCTGTCCATGGTGAAGATCAGCGCAGCCGTCCGGTCACATCGCCAGGCCGGGTTGCCCTACCTTGTCTATCTCCGGCATCCCACCACCGGGGGTGTGATGGCCTCCTGGGGTTCCCTCGGCCACGTCACTGTGGCAGAGCCCGGTGCCCTGCTCGGATTCCTCGGACCCCGCGTGTACGAGGCCCTGCACGGCACACCGTTCCCGGAAAACGTCCAGGTGGCCGAAAACCTCTTCGACAAGGGGCTCGTGGACGCCGTGGTCCCGCCGGAGCAACTGTCCGACGTCGTCGACCGCGCCCTCAGCATTCTGGTCGCCGGCCCGAATCCGCAGGTCACCCCGCCGCCCACCCTGGCCGTGAAACCGTCCGACGCCGGCGCCTGGGAATCGATTCAGATCTCCCGGAACCCGCGGCGGCCGGACCTGCGGCAGCTGCTCGCCCACGGAGCCCACGACGTGCTCCCGCTCAACGGCACCGGCCAGGGCGAAAAGGACCCCGGACTGCAGCTCGCCCTGGCCCGCTTCGGCCAGAAGTCCTGCGTGGTCATCGGACACACCAGACCGCGGCCGTCGCAGCAGACCGCGATGGGACCCGCGTCACTCCGAGAAGCGCGGCGTGGAATGCGCCTCGCCGAGGAGCTGGGGCTGCCATTGCTCACCGTCATCGACACCGGCGGCGCCGCACTCTCCAGGGAGGCGGAGGAAGGCGGGCTGGCCGGCGAGATCGCCCGGTCGCTGCATGACCTGATTGGGCTTCACACGCCAACGGTGTCGGTACTGCTCGGGCAGGGTGCCGGCGGAGGAGCCCTGGCCCTGCTGCCGGCGGACCGCACCATCGCGGCCCAGCACGCGTGGTTGTCGCCCCTCCCGCCGGAAGGCGCCAGCGCCATCATCCACCGGACCCCCGACTTTGCGCCGGCCATCTCCGAGGCCCAGGGCGTCAATGTGGCGTCCCTCTACGCCAAGGGACTCGTGGACCATATCGTGGACGAACGCACCGACGCCGCGCTCGAGGGCAGGGCCTTTTGCCAGCGCCTTAGCGCGGCCATCGAGTACGAACTGGCCAGTCTTTCCGCGGTGGGAACGGGAGAGCTGCTGACGCGGAGGCTGGCGAAGTATCACCGGCTGGGCGCGGGATAAGGGCCTCAGCCAGGCAGCGCCTGGCGCTGCGGCCACAGCGTCACGGACTCCAGCGCGGACAGCGCCCGGGCCATGGCCTTCGCCTCTGCCGTGAACAGGTGCCCGTGGACGCGCTGGCTGCAGAGGCGGAGGGCCTGGCCGCGGTCCAGGCCGAACCAGTCCATCACGGTGTCGAGGCCGTGCGGGCTGAGCCGCCAGGTCTTGTCCGCGTCCTTGACGATGGCGTCCTCGATGGAGAGGGCCTCGCGGCGGGAGTCGTGGCCGTCGATGATG
>DASWAW010000097.1:0-5573 GCA_036390955.1 Arthrobacter sp. | reverse complement strand
GACGACGGGTTCGTCGCGGAGATCGCGTACGGGCATTACTTCATGCCCATGTTCGCCTTGGAACTGGGAGCCGGATACTTCGAGAGCAAGGCCTCCGCCGCAGTACCGGCAGGTGAAACGAAGTTCAAGGTCGTCCCCCTGACGGTGACCGGGAAGGTTCTCTTTCCGATCGGGCCGTTCGAGCCGTACGGCGAGTTCGGGATCGGCGGTTACATCACGGAAACCGATGTATCCGGAACAGTCCGCGAGGCACTCGATTCCACGGAAAGCGTCTTCGGGCTTCATGCCGGGGCCGGTGTGAACTTCAACATTACGCCGGCTATCTTCCTGGGAGTCGAGGGGAGATACCTCTGGGCCAAGCCGTCCTGGGGCGGCACGGACATCAAGTTGGACGGGTTCACCGTGACGGGCAACCTGGGCTTCCGGTTCTAGGATCTTTCGTAATCCGGGCAGGGGGGCGGGAGATTCGCCCCCCGCCCATGCTTTATCCACTCCGGGAAAGCGCCTCGTCCACCAGTTGCCGGACCTTCAGCAGTTCCGGTCCCCCCATCGGGCGGCGCGGAGGCCGCGGAAGCGGAACGCGGTTGCGGAACAGCACGACCGACTGCCGGAACTCGGGGCTTGCCCCCGCCTGCCCGAAGTAGTACGCCTCCTCTCCGTACTGGACGCCTTCCAGGATGTTCCGGACGATCAGGTCCAGCGCGTAGCGCAGGACCGTGCCCCTGCGCCCCACGGTCTCGGCCTGGCGTAGATATCCCTTGACGTGCTCGTCCTCGGTGAGGATCGACGGGTCGAGGGTTCCGCCCGTGTCCTCGTCGATCAACGGTTCTTCCCACCGCTTGACGGCCCGGTGGCGCTCCTCCATCGCGCTGCGAAGCGTGTCGTCGGTCCCCAGGGCGTGCCCCACGGCGAGCCGGTACGCCCGGGCCAGGGAGTTCGAGGGCACGAGCTCGGAAACCAGCCCGTGCGCGTAGGCCTCCTCGACGCTCATCGGCTGCCCGGTCAGGATCGTATCGGCCGCGAAGAGGAGCCCGCTCTTCCGCCCCAGCCGCGACTTCTCGGCCATCAGCCGGACCAGGCGCTGGGTGCCCCCGAAGCCGGGAATCAGGTTGATGTAGGTCTCCGGCTGCCCAAGGTAGATGCGCTCGACCCGGGAGGCGACCACGTGGTGCGCGGCGGCCACCAGCTCGGTCCCGCCGCCCAGGGCCAGGCCGTTCAGGTTCAGGACGACCGGGATCTTGAAGCCCTCGATGAAACCCATCGTCTCCTGCGCCAGCGCGGCGAGTTCGGTGATCTGCTCGTCTTCCAGCACGGAGAGCTCGTCGCTGTTCTGGCCCGGAACGAACGCCCGGGTGCCTTCGGCGGTGAGCACCACGGCCCGGGCGGCGCCGTCTTCCCGGATCCGGTGGAACAGGACCCGGAGCTGCTTGACCGCGTCGCCGCGGAACCAGTGCAGGTCGGTGTTGCGCAGGGTGTTGCTCCCCTTGGGCTGGTTGAGCTTGAACTCCACCGTGGCGATCGACCCGCCCCCGTCCAGGGGGTGGAACAACAGTCGCAGCAGCGAGAGCTCTTCGGCGATCCGGACCCCCAGGGCCAGTAGCAGGTCGCGCTCGGACCGGACCCCGTCGAGGTCGCCCGTCATCCGATAGGCGGTGGACCCGGGGGCTCTGCCGTGTAGCTGATCGCTGAAACCGCGCGGGATCCGGTCCGCGTCGAGAACCCGGTCCGGCCCGTGGAGGTGGTAGAGCCCCCGGTCGATCTTGTCCCGGAAGCACTGCCCCTCGTGGGGCTCGTACATGTGGGAGCCGGCCATCCGGACGATCTTTTCCCTGGCCGTGGCGCCGTCGCCAAGCTCTTTCGGGTTGGCCGGGACGAGGACGGTCCGCTGCTGCATCCACCCCTGGGCGAGGTGGTAGGTCAGCGTCTGCCGGGAGGTGGTCTCGCCGTACACCACGCGGCCGGTCTGCTCGGTCAGAAGGGCGACGTTCAAGCCCAGGTGGTCCCGCCGGCCGCTGTCCCAGATCGCGTCCCACAACCCGGAGCGGTTCGTGTTGTAGGGGGCCAGGGCGTTCTTGACAACGCTCACTGTCTCGGTGGTGAAGCGGTTCTGCGCGTCCCTGCCGGGCCAGCTCTCGTGGGCCTCCCGCTCCGGGGCGAAACGGCCCTCGTCCACGTCGGGCATGTGCCCGGGCCAGAGCAGCTTCTTCCGTCCCTCGCCCCCCCGCAGGGCCTCGACGTTCTGGATCCGGGCCTTGCCGAAGTGCTCGGCGATGTCCTCCCGGCGAAGCAGCGCACTCTGCTGCTCCTGGGTCTCGGCAAGCACCGTCACCCGTGCCCCGAGGCGGACGGCCTCGGCGATGGCATCGATGGCCGGCCCGTCCAACGCTTCCGCGTCGGCGTTGGCGCCGTAGTGGACCAGCACGTTCTCCCCCAGCAGGAGATCCGCACCGTCCCGGCCGAGTGCCTCGGCGGCGCTGAGCCCGGCATCGTACCCATTGAACGTCCCATACAGGCCGAAGGCACCCGAAAACCAGGCGGTGCGGCTGCCCTGGACGCTCGGCCTCAGCAGCCGGAAGTCCGCCGCTTGCAGGCCCCGCCCGGCGTTCTGCATGACCTTCGTGGGGCGATACCTCGCCGGAACCGACGCCACCAGGCGTTCGACCGCCCGCTGCCACTTCAACAGCCCTTCCGGATCGTCGGCCGGGGCCGCCCGCAAGGCGTCCGGGTGATCCTTCCGGTGGATGAAACACAGGTCCGCGCGGGGGTGGCGGCTGCGGACGAAATCCTCCTCCTCCCGGTCAAGGACATAGGTCACGACCGGGACGCCCAGGGCCGTCGCGATGTCGATCGCCAGGGACCCGGTGTGGCCGCTGCCGCCGTGGGCCAGCAGCACGTCCCCCGCGGCGAGGTTGAGCTTGCGGGGGGAAAACAGGGCGTGCTCCACGGTCGGTCCATTCAGGATGAGGGTCGCCGCCAGGGGCAGAGGGCAATCGACCGGGACCTCGATGAGGCTGCCCGTGTCGAAGGCCGCGAACGATTGCAGGGTGGCCTGGTCCCGGCCGCCCTGGTACCCGCCGATGTGGCCCTCGCGCTGGGCGTCCAGGGTCACCGTGGGCGCCTGGCGGTTGAACACCAACGGGTCCGCGAGCACCAGTTGGCCGATGGCCAGCCGCCCTTCCGCTTCCGCTTCGGGAGAGAGCGCCACGATCTGTCCGACGGCCGCGTCGCCGAGCACGTGGTGGGCCTTGTCGCCCAGCACATCGACCGGATCGGACGTGATGCCGTTGATGACGTTGTAGGTGGCGCCCGCGTAGAGGATCTGGACCAGGGCCTGCCCGGCCGAAGGTATCGGTGTGGGGCGCACGAACTTCCGGAACCCCAGGGCGGGATCCCGGTGCACGATGCTCATCCCGTCCACGTTGCGGGCGATCCCGTACGCCTCCTGGTACGGCGGGATCGGGTCGAAGCCGGCGCGCAGCGGCGGGGTCCCGAGACGCTGGACGAGGCGGCCGGGGATGCCCGCGTAGAAGTCGGCCACCGGCGTGTCGGGACGAAACGGGACGGTCACGACCTCGTCCCCCTCTCGGGAGGCGATGATCCGGTCCAACAGGTTGATCAGCGTCCCCTTGACCTTCAGCCCGTCGGTGTTGGGCATTCCCTGAAACAGCGGACTGGCGCGGAAGAACTCGGCGTCGCCCCCGCGAATCTGTGCCCGGACCTCGTCGGGCCGGAGGGCCTGCTGCATCTGCTGGAGGGTTTCGAGGGGCTTTCCGGCGTAGAACTTGATCAGCTCGTACATGATCTTCGCCGTCAAGGTCATCGGCAGGAAGGTTTCCTCTCCCTCGAAGCCCGCCACCTCGGCCACCAGGAAGACGATGTCCTGGGCGTCCGGCTTGACCTGGGGATTGAGTTTCTGGTTGATCGTCATCTGGATGAGATCGATCAGGTCCTGGCTGGGCTGGACGCCCGGCTGCAGGGCCGCTACGACGACCGGCGTCCGGTCCTTGGTAGGGTGGGGGATGAAGGTCACGCCGACTTTCCGGAAGGAACGGGTGTGCTCGTTCAGCGCGTTCTCGAACATCGTCTCGTTGACCAGATGGCCGTAGACGTTGGCGATGTTCCCGGAGCGCCCGGACGCGTAGAAGCTCCGGGGGGTCACCGGGTCTTCCGGGCCGGTCAGGATCAGGGCGTCCTCCGGGCTCCCGGGATCGTAGAGCACCCGCACCCAGTAGGCCGAGTCGCCGCCGTCATGGGCCAGGCGTCGGCCCTCCCTTCCCTTGCCAGGCCATTCGGGGGTGAACCCATGGTTGTAATACTTGGCCGCGGTCAGCGCGGCGTCGGGCCGGGCGGGCCCCCGGCGGCCCTCGTTGCTTCCCATCAGCCACCCCATGCGGTGCGGCTGGGCGTCCCGGTAGAGCAGCTGCCCGATCGTCCCCTTGCGGCCCCGACCTCGGGCGGTGATGAGGGCCTCGGTCACCTCCCGCGGCAACTCGACCCGGTTGCCGTGCTCATCCTCCAGGCGGTCGGCGATCACCGGGTTCACCCACGGCAGCGGCAGGATCTCGGGGTGCTCGGGGTCCATCTCGATCGGGGCCCGCACCCGGGCCACCACCTCTTCGGGTTCACGGTTTTCGGCGAACCGCCGGAGCTCGGCGCGGTAGGTCTCAACGCACTGACGCTCGACGGTGGGGCGACGCTTGAACGTCGCGTGCTGGGACCCGAAATCCTCTGTGCGCCACAGCGAGTTGATCGCCACGTCGCCCAGCACGGCCTGGATCCGTGCATGGGCGGGATAGGAGTACGGCGCCGCGCAGCCGCAGATCCCCGGGGCCCCCTCTCGCTGCAGAGACCGGACGTCGAACCCCCCCTGGCCGGGGTCGAAGAGCCCGTCGACCTTCGACATCGCCTCGTAGATCGGAGACCCGGCCTTCAGGAAGGAAATCCGGTGGTCCTCGACCACCTGGGCCAGCCTGCGCGGAGTGGGCGCGAAACTCTGGAGGGTGAAGCTGCGGCCCTCCATCATCGGGAACCACAGGGCGTACGCGGGGCCAACGATCCATCCGTAGTCCGTGGAGGTGTGGTGGATCTCGTGGGGCGCCAGCCCGAAGGAGTTGAACATGGTCTGGGCTCCGGCGACGATCGAACCGACGAGGGAGATGATCCCCTTGGGCTGCCCGGTGGAACCGCTGGAATAGCTCAAGATCGCGGCCTCCCCGCCCCCCATCTCGACCGCCGCAAATTCGTCGATGTCCTTCCCCTCCGCCTTGAGCTTTCCTTCCAACCGCCGGATCGCATCGTCCCAGAGGATGTCCCGGCCCTCCGTAAGGGGTGGCATCGAAAGAAGGCCCAGCCTGGCGAGACGATCGTAGACGATGAGCTTCTCGTCGCGCTCATGGGGTTGCTCGAAGACCGAAAGGATCCGATCGATGACCCGCCGCTGCCGCTCGATGGTCTCGAGATGCCCGGCACCGACGCCCTTCCGTCGCGCGTGGCGCAGGATGAACTCCGAGACGCCGACCCGCTGGTCTTCGGTCAGAAGGATCTCCACGGTCGGCTGCGGTGTCCCGTGCACG
>DASWAW010000096.1:0-2416 GCA_036390955.1 Arthrobacter sp. | reverse complement strand
GGCTCGTCGGTAGATTGGTTTTATGGAAACCGTCAGGGATTTCATTCCTTTCGAGGACACGGACCGGGTCGCTGAACACAGCACCGGCCGGGGTACCTCCCGGGCCGGAGAGCCCGGTGTCGGCGGTGTGGAGGAGGCCCTCGCTTCGCTCCGTGCGGTGGGGTTGACGGCGGTCGAGGACGCGGCGCTCCTGGGCTTCCAGGCCGCCGCGGATTTCGCCGGCACCGTGGAGGAACTCTCGCGGGTCATGGAATATCTGCAGGTTGTGGCGGCTGGGGCCGTGGACCGGACCCGGAAGCAGGCCGCGGCTTCCACCACGACGGCGGGCACCTCGTGGACCACCGGCTGGCGCGAGACCACAGGCCCCGGCGCTTCCCCGGAGGCGGGGACCGGGACTGCCGGGACGGACGGCGTGACCGTGGATGCGGGGGCCGCGAACGCCCCGGCTGCCGCTGAGAGCCGGGCTGTTGGCGTTGCTGTGGGTGCCGCTGGTGATGACGGGTACCGGAACACCACGGAGTTCCTGCGGGCACGGCTGCGGATCAGCGCCGCCGAAGCCCGCCGCCGGTTGTCCCTGGCCGACAACCTGCTGCCCCGGCAGGGATTCACCGGCGACACCCTCCCGCCCGTGCACGGGGAACTTGGGTCCGCCGTCGCCGCCGGTGAGGTCGCATCCCGGGCCGCGACCATCATCACCCTGGCGCTGGCCCGTGTCCGGCACGCCTGCGACGCCGAGGCCGCCGCCGGGATGGAACACGCCCTGACCCGCACCGCCGTCGAGAACGACCCGGACTTCCTGACCCGGGTGGCCCGGAGCTGGACCGACGCGCTGGACCAGGACGGCGCCGAGCCCTCCGAGGAGCTCCTGCGCCAGCTCCAGGGCGCCTTCATCCGCAAACCCCGCCACGGACTCCAGCACCTGGAGATCTTCGCGACCGCCGAACAGTTCGAGCACCTCCTCACCGTCATGAACACCGCCACCAACCCCCGCACCCCCGCCCCGGCTCCCGCGGCGGCCGCCGCCGCAGCGGGCGGCAGCCTCCCGTGGGCCGAGGGCGGTCCCGACATCGCGGACGTGCCGCTTGACCTGCGCTCTCGCCCGCAGAAATCCCTCGACGGCCTCGTCGGCGCCGCCAAGGTCGCCCTGGCCGCCGGCGCCCTGCCCGCCGCCGGAGGACTCCGGCCCCAGGTCATGGTCACCATCGACTACCGGGACCTGCTCGCCCGCCTCGGCCAGATCGACGCCGACCTCCAGGACACCGCCGACCTCCAGAACACCGCCGGCGGCCGCTTCCGCCCCGGAACCACAACCGAACACACCGGAAACCTGCTCTTCACCGGACCCATCACCGCCGCCACGGTCCGGAAGATCGCCTGCGACGCGGACATCATCCCCGTCCTCCTCGGCAGCGAAGGCCGGATCCTGGACATCGGCCGCGCCTCCAGGGTCTTCCCGCCGCACATCCGCAAAGCCCTCACCGCCCGCGACCAGGGCTGCGCATTCCCCGGCTGCACCATCCCCGCACCCTGGTGCGAAGCGCACCACATCAACTACTGGTCCCGCGGCGGAACAACCGGCACCGAGAACGGCGTCCTTCTCTGCTCCCACCACCACCACGTGATCCACAAAGAACACTGGACCATCCAGGTCCGCACCGGCATCCCCTGGTTCATCCCGCCCCCACACCTGGACCCACGCCAAAAACCCCGACGCAACTACTACTTCCGACCCGAAGACCACAGCACCGCAGCCTGACTTCCCGGCCGTCGGCTCGGGAACGGACACCAGGAGCCACCGGCACGACGCAGGGTGGGTTCGCCACGGCGTCCGAGTGCGGTGGCAGGCGACGCAGCTGGGCAAGCAACATGGCGGGCCGCAGGGAACGGGCGCCCGCACGGCAATCGAGGGGTTGGTCAAGGCCACCAGGCTTCGGGCTTGGGGCTGCGGGCTGCGGGCTTCGGGGGCATGTGTCAGTGAGACTATGTGGCTCACGCCGAACGGTGCACATTTCGACCGCAGTCGTTGCAGGAGCGACTCGCACCGTGGACGGCGTTCGGCTTACCGGGTGATAGGCGGCGGTGCGAGCGGGAGCAGCGCCGTTCCGGCGGCAGTGGTGTCGGCGGACATTTCCCAGACGCGCCGCAGGGCGCAGAACTTCCACCAGTGGTGCTTCAGGACGTCAGCGTTGGCCCGAAGAGGCCGGACTTCGGTCTGCCCGATGGCAACGGCCAGCAGGATCGGCGATTCGCCGTGCTGCCAGGCTTCCCACTCGCCTGCCACCGGATCCACCAGGCTTTCCTCGGCCTTCATGCCGGCCACGAGCTGCATGACCACCTTGTCGTCCAGCGGTTTGACGGTGCCGTCACGGCTGGTGCCCTTGGTCTTGTAGTCGATAAGGCAGGTCCGCCCGTTGAT
>DASWAW010000095.1:0-5332 GCA_036390955.1 Arthrobacter sp. | reverse complement strand
AAAAACGACCCATCCGGGGGTCGCCATCGTTAGGGTCTGGTCGGCACATTGACCGCAAATCGCCTGAAATCGCCGGAAAAGTGCCAAATTCTGGTATTTTCCGTGCGCGGGTCGGCTCCGGGACTGGCCGTGTTCCTCACTGAAGACCCCGTCCGGAGTGTCCGCACACATGGCGGGTACCGCAATTTCCCCTCAGAAAGAAGATCCGTGAACAAGTTCCTCCCGATCGCCGTACTCCTTGCCGGCGTCGCCGTAGCCGCCTCCGGCTGCTCGACCGCCGGTCCGGGCAGCCCCGCATCCACTCCGGCCGCGTCGCAGGCGTCCCCTTCCGCTGCGGCCACCGGCTGGGAGTCGGGCCCGACGAAGGACAGTGCCGCGCGGATCAAGGCAGCCGGTCTGGAGGTACTGAGCGCCGAAGGAGCCGCCGAGCACTTCCACGCGCACCTGGATGTCTTCGTGGATGGCCGGCCCGTCGCGGTCCCCGCCGACATCGGGTTCAGCTTCGCCCCGAACGGCCAGCCGAACGGCATCTCGGCCCTGCACACCCATGACGGGTCCGGCGTCATCCACATCGAGGCGGCTGTCGCCGGCGCAACGTACACGCTCGGCCAGCTGCTGACCGAATGGGGTGTCCAGGACGGGACCGTCCAGGGCTCCGCCGCCGGCTGGTCCGTCGCGGTGAACGGTACCCGGCAGGACATGCCGGTCCGGTCCGTCATCCTGAAAGCCCACGACGAGGTTGTCCTCTACAGGGGCGCCGCACCGTCGCCCCTGCCGGCCGCGTTCAAGTTTCCGGCCGGGGAATAGGGCACACCGCAGACCGCAGCATCCCAGTGCGCCCGGTGGTGAGGCTTCCGGGGCGGGCCGTACACATGAGGTGCATGACATCCCTTGGAATTGACCTCTCGGATCTGGGCATCGAGCCCATCACTTCAGCCACCCCGGAAACCGAAGCCCCGGCCATCCGCACCGGTCGGAACCTGGTGATCGGTTCAGTCCTCGCCAAGACCCTGCACAGCGTCTGGGACGGGGCGCCGATCACCGTCGTCCAGTCCCCTCCCGGGGCCGGCAAGTCCACCCTCGTGACCGAGATTGTCGCCATCCTCAAGGACCGCTCTGACCTGAAGATGTTCATCGGCTGCCCGACCAAGGCCGGCGCCCACGACCTGGCTGTGCGGCTTGCCGCCGAGATGGGTCCGGACAAGGACGGCAACCCGCAGATTGCCATGAGTATCTACAAGATGGATCCGCCTCCCGGGGTCTCCAAGGGTGGTGCCACCGATGCCGGGCGTAACCTGCCCATCGTGCGGACCGTGAAGTCCCTGGAGCTCTCCGCCCCGGAATGCGATCTGATGATCTTCGACGAGGCCTACCAGGTCACGTTCGCTTCCGCGGCGGCCGCGGCCGACAACGCCAAACAGGTCCTGTTCGTCGGGGACCCGGGCCAGATCGGCCCCGTCGTGACCCAGGACGTGTCCATGTTCAAGGGCAAGGATCTGACGCCGCAGATGCGCGCGCCCGAAGGCTTCCAGACGTTCGACGATGTGGATGTCCACGCGATGAACACCACGTACCGTCTCGGCCAGGAAACCGTCGACGCGATCGGGCCGCTGTACAAGTTCCCGTTCACCTCATCCCGCCCCGACCGGTACCTGACGGATGAGAACGGTGACCGGGTCTCGGAAATCGTGCCGCTCAAGGTGCCCGTCTCCCCCACCTTCGATTCCCTCCCGACCCTGAAAGTCGTTGCCGAATACGCGGCGGACCTGATCGGCGTCGGGCTGGTCGAAACCGGAAAGGACGGCGCACTGGTCAGCCGTCTGCTGAAAGCCGCGGACGTCGCCGTCGTCGTCGCCCACAACGCCCAGGCCTCCGGCATCCGGGCGGTCCTGAAGACCCTCAACGCGGACGGCATCACCGTTGGCACCGCCGACTCCCTGCAGGGCGGACAGTGGCACGCAGTCGTGGCCCTGGACCCGTTCGTCGGGTACACCACGGCCTCCCCGCACCAGCTCTCCCCGGGCCGGCTGTGCGTCATGGCAAGCCGGCACCAAAGCAGTCTTACCTGGGTCCATGACGGTGGCTGGGAAGATGCCCTGTTCGACCCGGACCTCGACCAGGCCGAAGCTGACCTGGGCCGCAAGGTCCGCTACGCGCTGACTGCCGAGTAGTCAGCGCCCCGCGGGGCGGCCCGGGTAACGCCGCCCCGCTGGGGCCTACGCATGTTCCACGGCAGACAAGACAGTCAACCGCACAACCAATCCTCTGGGGGACATTTGAAGAAAGTCATCGTGCTGGCCGCCACCGTACTCCTGCTCGCAGGCTGCTCCGCCACCGCATCATCTGCTCCGTCCGCCACCACCGCTGCATCCGCCGCGGCGTCATCGGCCCCTGCAGCCGACGGCTCCACTGCAGCTGCTGACCCGGCTGGCTACCCCGCTGGCTACCCGGCGCTGAGCGTGGAGGACACCTGCACGAAGTTCACGGCCATCCTCACGGCCAACAAGCCGGCGCCAGGCAGTTCCGACAACCAGAAGTATTGGGCGACGATCCGGGACGCCCTGATCCCGATCCGCGCCGGAGCGGCTGCCGAAACCAAAACCGACATGGAGGGCATCTTCACGTTCTTCGACACCAGGGCCGAGCACTGGGAGCCGACCGTCCCTGCTGAGGCCGGCAAGGCAGCTGACTCGTTCCTGACCAGCTTCGCCGCGACCTGTACGCCGTACGCCGCGAAGAAGTAGCTCATCCGCAGGGAACCACGAAGGGCCCGCCGTCAATGACAGCGGGCCCTTCCGGCGTTCGCTGCGGATGAGAAGCGGTGCGTAAGGCAGCAGTAGACCCCGCGGTCAGTGACGGCGGGGTCGTCCCTTCGTGGTGAGGGCGGGTCTACTTGACCAGGCGCAGGACCGGGCGGCGCAGACGCAGCATCACGCCGGGCTGAAGGAGCAGGGCCGAGCCGGCGAGCAGGATCGCCAGGACGGAGAGTCCATTGAACGTGTTCGGGACGAAGCCGAGGACGAGAGCGGCGGCGAGGATGATGATCTGGAGGCTTCGGCGGTTTCTCATAACCACCATGTGTGCGGTGCTTCACAAATTCCTCACCGCCGGGCATCAAAAGTACATCCGGCGTTTCCTGCCAGCGACCATCAGGGCCCGCCGTCAGCCCGTCCTGCTCGCTACACTGCAGGAACCATGGAGACACCCGGAGTGCGGATCGAGTCGTTCACCACGAGCGAGGAGGGTGTCCCGGTCTCGTTCGTCCTGGACGGGCACACCTGGACGGTCCTGCCTGATGCCGTGCGCTGGTTCGAGCGGCGCGCCTGGTGGGAGACGGACCAGCGGATGGGCCGGCCCGGGTCAGGCAGCGCCAGGATCGACGTCGAAGTGTGGCGGCTCCAGGCCCGGCTCGGGACCAACCAGGAGAGCGAACCGGTGACGTTCGAGATCGTCGCCACCCCTGACGGGGACCGCCTGGTGCGGAGCCGAACAACCAGCTGAGAGCTGCCATGCTCCGGGCATGAAAAAGCCCGCCGGGTGTGCGGCGGGCGGAGGCACGTCGGGACTAGCTGTAATCGTGCCGGAGGACGGCGCGCATCTGGGCATTGCGCGTGCTCACCCGGCTGGTGCGCCCGACCTTGTGGTGGCGGTTGTTCTGGTTGGCGTGGATGCCAGCCTGGCCAGCGCCGGCCATCTTGACGCTCGGTGCGGCCGGATTGGTGACCGCGGTGTGGCCGTGGCGGGAGTTCCTCAGGGTAGCCATGATGTTCCTTTCAGGGATCGGGTGGAAGCGTGTCCGCTCCCCCAGCCATGTGTGCGGCCCACAGCGAATCCGTCGACGGGAGCACCCCGGGCGTTCAGGTGGCGGTCATGTCCGCCACATAAGGTGGCCGGACGTAATCGCGAACGAGAGGACCCCTGATGGATACTGACGAAAAGACCGGAACGACTGTTTCCCGCAGCTCGCTACTGCCCGGCCAGCTGGTCCATGTCCTACTGGGCCCCACCGATCTGGGCGCGGGCACAGTCGATCAGAGGACCACGGACGGCAGCATCATCTGGGTCCGCTTCGGCGGGGCAACCCCGCGACGGATGTTCCTGGACGAAGACCCTGCAGTGTTCACCATCCTGCCCGGCTGACGCTCGTGTGCCGGATATGGCGCAAACGCCGGTGAAGGCCGGATGCGCCATATCTGTCACCTATCACCCGGCCGAGCGGGCCGCGATCCTGCTCTGAAGGTCCGCATCGCCGGCACCGATGCGCAGCGTCACTACCCGGGCCACCTCATCAGTTTCGAAATCGAACAACGTTCCGCCGGCGTTCCGGACGGCCACGGCCAACTGGCCATAGCGGCCACCGAGAACGTTGGTGCGGCCGGTGATGGTCCGCAGCCCGTGACGCAGGGTGGCCACGTCCGCGGCCAGCTGGCCGGCCAGGGTGTCCGTGTCGACGTTGCGGACGAAGGTCCGGACCAGGTCCGAGCCGATTCTGTGATTGTCCTTGGCGTAGGCGAGCTTGTCCAGGGAGATGGCGAACCGGGCCTGCGGGTCGCCGGCAAGCCGGGTCCGGGTCTCGGTGAGGAAGTTCTGATCAGTCATGGCGTGTCCTTAGAATCCGGGCCGGGCAGCGTTGTCGGCGATCTCAGCCGCGATGTCCGCGGCCAGGGACGGGACAGCGGCCACGATGCGCATGACCAGGTCCCGTGCCTCGGTGGAGGTGGCAAAATTGCTGAGGCTGCCCATCATGCCGTCCACGTTGGCCTCCAGGTTGTCGAAGGTCATCCCGTCGAGCAGGATCCGGCCACGACGGATGGCCGTGCCGCGCCGGAGTCTTGCGACGTCCGCGGCCAGCTGCCCGGTCAGGGTGGCCGGGTCGGTCTCGCGGGCGTAGTCCTGGATCAGCTCAATCCCGAGCGGACGGCCGGGTTCGCAGGCGAGGAGGTTGTCCAGGGAGAGGGCGAAGCGACAGTCCGGGTCGGAATCCAGCGTCGCCTCGATGTGGGCGATGTTTTCTGCAAGGTCCGGGCCGCCCCGGTGGCCGTGGGACCTCCGGCGGATCTTCTGGCCGTAGCGTGCAGCTACAAGCCATCCGAGGACGCGCTCGTTGGCGATGATCCGGGCAACGAGTTCCCGGGCTGCCGCATCGGTGCACTCAGCCCGGAGGCTGCCGCCCAGGGCGCGGACATTTGCTGCGAGGTCCCGGTAGGAGACGCCGTCGATCAGTACCTCACCGTTCAGAATGCCGGTCGCCCGGCGGAACCGCGCCACGTCATAAGCCTGGACGTCGCTCAGCTCTGCCAGATCGGCACCGCCGGCGTAGCTTCCGACGAGG
>DASWAW010000094.1:0-5636 GCA_036390955.1 Arthrobacter sp. | reverse complement strand
CCAAAGCCGAACCGGAACGCGTCCGCCTGGACCTCAGCGCGCTGGCCGCAAAGAACTAGTCGCGCACAGTTCGACTTATCGCCGCGACCTCTAACAAACAGGAGATATTAATGGATTACCGTCTATTGGGACGCACCGGTGTGGAAGTCAGCCCGCTGTGTCTGGGCACGATGATGTTCGGCGCCTGGGGCAACAAGGACGTGGGTGATTCGATCCGGATCATCCACCAGGCCCTGGACGCCGGGATCAATTTCATCGACACCGCCGATGTCTACTCGGCCGGGGAATCGGAAGAGATTGTCGGGAAGGCCCTGAAAGGCCGGCGCGACGACGTTGTGCTGGCCACCAAGTTCTTTATGCCGATGGCTAAGGGGCCGAATCTCAGTGGCGGCTCACGGAAGTGGATCATGCAGGAAGTCGAGAACTCGCTCCGGCGTCTCGGGACGGACTACATCGACCTCTACCAGGTGCACCGCCCCAGCGCTGTGACGGATGTCGAGGAGACCCTGGGCGCCCTCACCGACCTGGTGCGGCAGGGCAAGGTCCGCTACATCGGGTCCTCGTCGTACTCCGGCAGCCAGATCGTGGAAGCCCAGGTCGCCTCGCGCGAGGGAAACCTCGCCCGGTTCGTCACCGAGCAGCCGCCCTACTCCATCCTTGTCCGCGGCATCGAGGAGGACATCCTTCCGACGACTCAGCGACATGGCATGGGAACCCTGACGTACAGCCCGCTGGCCGGCGGATGGCTCTCCGGAAAGTGGCGCAAGGACGCAGCGCCGGCACCCACCTCGGCGGCGCGCCCCAACGCCCGCTTCGACATGACGAGCGCAGCGAACCAGCAGAAGCTCGAGGTCGTCGACGCACTCGCAGATGTCGCGGAGGACGCCGGGATTACCCTGATCGAACTCGCGATCGCCTTTGTGATCAACCACCCAGGCGTCACCTCCGCCATCATCGGGCCCCGCACCATGGACCAGCTCGAATCACAACTGCCCGCCGCCGGCGTGAAACTCTCAGCCGACATCCTGGACCGCATCGACGAACTCGTAGCCCCCGGCCTCACAATGAATCCCGACGACAACAGCTACGGTGCAAACGAGCTGGAAGCGTCGGCACGCCGCCGCTGACGGCCGCCGCTGCCCCCATCCCCCACGAAAGGACCACCCTCATGGCTACCTGGCTCATCACAGGATGCTCGACCGGACTCGGCCGGGCCCTCGCCCAGGCAGTGCTCGCCCACGGCCACAACGCCGTCGTCACAGCACGAAACGTCGCCACACTGCAGGACATCACGGCAGCTTTCCCCGACACGGCACTGGCCCTCCCCCTCGATGTCACCGACCGGGAACAGACCAGCTCGGCGGTGCAGCAGGCGCGGACGCGCTTCGGAGGCATCGACGTGCTCGTCAACAATGCCGGCTACGGCTACCGCGCCGCGGTTGAAGAAGCGGACGACGCCGACATCCGGCAGTTGTTCGACACGAACGTTTTCGGGGCCGTCGACATGATCAAGGCAGTGCTGCCGGACATGCGCGCGAAGAAGTCGGGGTCCATCCTGAACATTTCCTCCATCGGAGCACGCATCTCACCGGCCGGGTCCGGATACTATTCGGCCACCAAGGCGGCCCTGGAAGGCCTCTCCGGATCCCTGCACAAGGAACTGAAGCCGCTGGGCATCCGCGTCACCGTCATCGAGCCCGGGGCGTTCCGCACGGACTTCGCGGGCCGCTCACTCACCCAGTCTGCGGCGGCAATCGAGGACTACGCGGAGACGGCCGGCAAACGGCGCAAGGAGCATGACACGGTCCACGGCACCCAGCCGGGCGACCCGGTCAAGGCCGCGGAAGCCATCCTGGCGGTCGTCGAAAGTCCCAACCCGCCGTCGCTGATGGTGCTCGGCCAGGACGCCTTCGAGGCGTTTGCGGCCGTCGCCCAGGCCGAGCGCGCCGAACTGGACCAGTGGCGGGACCTCAGCCTCAGCACCGGCATCGGGGGCTGAGCACTCAGCGGCCGATCCGGACACGGTGTGATTGAACGCGGCAGCAGCGGCATTGCCTGACGCGTGCTGGGCCCTCCTGCTGACATTCGGTGAAATGGAAGGTTGCTGCGGCGTTCTATTCCCGCTCGGCAACCTTCTTCACGCCCGCCACCAGGCTGTCCCACATGCCCTTCGAGTGCTGGGCTTCCTCGGCACTTGCGTTGTTGTCCTGCGAAAGCGTCAGGACTGTCGCACCGGTCTGGTCCTCGAGGGTCCACGTGAGCGTGTGGTAATTTTCGGGCGCATCCTCCTGGCCGCTAAGCGGGCTGAAGTGCGTGACCACGAGCCGCCGTCCGGGTTCGAACTCAAGGATCCTGCCCTTGTCCTCGTACTTTTTCCCCTCCCACATGCCCCGCCAGACGATGGGGCCGCCGATCGTCCAATCAGTGACGACATCCGTGCCGAACATGAACTCCTTGATGCCGTCGGGGTCAGTGAGCACGGACCACACGCGACGTGCGGGCGCCTCGATGGTGATCGTCGACGTCGCAACATACTTTCCCGTCATGACCTTCTCCTGTTCCCTCGGAATCGGTTATCTCCAGCACGGACTGGAACCGACACTACTCCGCCGGCCGAATCGCCCGTGAGCCGTGTCCCCGGCCGCGCAGTGCAACCAGGGCGGCTCTGGCCTCCAGCCTGCGGCAGTGCCAGTATGTGGGGAATCAGGCTCACTGAAGGCGCCCCGGCTCCGGGCAGAAGGAGGCACGGTCATGACCTACGTCAACACCCTCGGCGATGTGGGACAAGGCGACGTCGGCCTGGCCGGCGGCAAGGGGGTCGGGCTGGGCGGCCTCGTGGAAGCAGGGCTGCCGGTCCCTCCGGGGTTTGTGCTGAACACCGCGGCGTACCAGGATTTTGTGGAAGCGAACCACCTCGAAGCCGGCATCCAGGAACTGGCCGCACTGTCACCGCAGGCGGCACCGCAGGACTACGAGGATGCCTCAAGGCGGATCCGTGCCCTGTTCAGCGGCGGAACCATGCCGGCGGCGATCGCAGCGGAACTCGGCGCCGCCTACCGGGACCTCGGCAACTCGGAGACAGCCGTGGCGGTGCGGTCCTCCGCCACGGCCGAGGACCTCCCCTCGGCCAGCTTCGCCGGGCAACAGGAAACCTATCTCAACGTCGTCGGGCTGGAGGCCCTGGCCGCGGCGGTGACCGACTGCTGGGCTTCGCTGTGGACGGCGCGTGCCATGGCCTACCGGGCCCGTGAGGGCATCGGACCGGACACGGTGCGCCTCGCCGTCGTGGTCCAGCGGATGATCGAGGCCGAGGCGGCCGGGGTGATGTTCACGGCCAATCCCGCCAACGGGCGCCGCGACCAGCTCGTGATCAGTGCCGCGTGGGGGCTGGGCGAATCCGTGGTCAGCGGAACGGTCAGCACGGATGACGTCGTCGTCGACGCCGGGACGGGCCGCGTGCTCTCGCGCCGGACGGCGGACAAGGAGGTCATGACCGTCTACGCGGACCACGGCACCCGGGAACAGCCGGTGCCGGCGGAGCGCCGTCATCAGCCCGTGCTGGACGACCGGGCTGCGGCGGAGCTGGCCAGCTACGGAACACGGATCATGGAACATTTCGGGGCACCGCAGGATGTCGAATGGGCACGGGCCGGTGACTCGTTCTTCATCCTGCAATCCCGGCCCATCACGGCGCTGCCCGAACCCGCGGCGGACATCCCGGACACGTGGCCGGTGCCCTACCCGAAGGGACTCTACTTCCGGGCGAGCATCGTGGAACAGCTGCCCGACCCGCTCTCGCCGCTGTTCGCCGACCTCATTGACGGCTCGGTGTCCCGGTCGCTGCGGGCGCTGCTGGCCGAAGCTGTAGGCAAGAGCGTCATCCGGGAGCACGACGTCGGGTTGCCCACCGTCAACGGCTACGCCTATTACTACGACCGCACCTCGGCGATGTGGCGGGTGACGGCCAAGTCGCTGACCGCGGTCCGCTCGCTGGTCCGCGGCAAGGCGCACATGGGGGTGGCCGGCTGGCGGGAATTTTCACATCCCCGCTACGAGCAGGTGATCAAGGACTGGTCGGCGAGGCCCGTCGGGGAGCTTTCCGGGGAGGAACTGCTTGCGGGGGTGCAGGCGTTGCTGGACGCCGGCACCGTGTATTACACGGCCGTGCAGTCCATCATTCCGGTCGCCGCAACTTCCGAAATCTCCTTCCGGACCTACTACGACAAATTCGTGCGCCGTGACGGGGATCCCCCTGCCCTGACGTTCCTCCTCGGCTACGACAGCGAACCCATCCGGGCGGAAAAGTCGCTCTACGACCTGGCAGCCTGGACCCGGGGAGTTCCGGGGCTGGCCCCGGTGATCCTCAGCGTAACGACGGCGGCACTGGTTGAGTCGCAGCGCACCGGGTACCCGCCGGCCGGCCTGGACCCCGCACTCTGGCAGCAGTGGCATGCCCGCTTCCAGGACCACCTCGGCCGGTTCGGCCATGCGGTCTACAACCTGGACTTCGTCACCCCGGTTCCGGCCGACGATCCCTCGCCGCTGCTGGAGACCGTGAAGTTCTACCTGCGCGGGCAGGGCACTGACCCGTACGAGCGCCAGCGGCTGGCTGCCGCCCGCCGGGAGGACCAAACCAGCCGGACGGTCGCCCGGCTCGGGCCGCGCCGCCGGGCCGCGTTCCTCCGGCTGCTGCGGTGGGCACAAAGTGCCGCCCCGATCCGCGAGGATGCCCTGGCCGACGTCGGCCTGGCCTGGCCGCTGCTGAGGCGGATGCTGTTCGAGCTCGGACGGCGGCTGGTTGACTCCGGTGTCATCGCCGGGCCCGGCGACGTGTTTTGGCTGCGACACCGGGAGCTGCGCAGCGCCGTCGACTTCGGCCTCGCGGGACCGGCGGCAGTGGCCATCACCGGAGCGGAGCGGCCCGTCCGCGCCGGCGCCGTCGAGGAGCGCAAGATGCTGTGGCGGGGCCAGGCCCGGGCCGCCGCCCCGCAACTACTCCCGGAGAGCCGGTGGATGCAGCGGGCCTTCGGGTCCATGATGCCGGCCGGCCCGCAGGACCAGGCCGCCGACATCATCAAGGGCGCAGGCGCCAGCTCAGGCCGGGTCAGTGCCCCCGCCCGGGTCCTGAGCGGGCCCCAGGATTTCGCCCAGATGGAGCCCGGGGACGTCCTGGTCGCCCGGATCACGACACCGGCCTGGACCTCGCTGTTCGCGATGGCCTCCGCCGTGGTCACCGACGTCGGCGGCCCGTTAAGCCACAGCTCCATCGTGGCACGCGAATACGGGATCCCGGCGGTGCTGGGCACCGGGGTGGCCACCCAGCGGCTCAGCAGCGGCCAGCGGATACGGGTCGACGGCGACGCCGGCACGGTCACGATCGAGCGGGGGTCCCGTCCGGCCACCGGTGGATCCGGTTAGGATCAGCCCATGGCTCGCATCTTTATTACCGGTTCGACCGACGGGCTGGGCCGGGCCAACGCCCGGACGCTGCTCGATGAGGGTCACGAGGTCCTCCTGCACGCCCGCACCTGGGAGCGCGCGGCCGCGCTCGATGACCTCGCCCCGCGCGCGGCCGGCGTCGTGGTTGGTGACCTCAGCAGCGGCGCCGAAACCCGGGACCTCGCCGGGCAGGTCAA
>DASWAW010000093.1:0-25537 GCA_036390955.1 Arthrobacter sp. | reverse complement strand
GTACGCCGTTGCCAGACGCAGCGGGTCGTGGATCGGCCGGCGGCTCGACGCCCCCACTTTACCCAACACCACCTCGGCGCCGAGCATCCCGGCCGCCTGTTCGAAGTCGGCGCGGTCGGAGACGGAGGCCGGATCGGCCAGGACGACGTCGATCGTGAAGTCCGGCGCGTACTTCCGGAGCACCCGCAAATGGTCCGCGGCGGACATTCCGAGGGTTTCCTTGGTGTCCGTGGCGAGATTCATGGTGAGGCAGCGGCGGGCAGCGGTGTGGCAGAGCGCCTCGCGCATTTCCGGCAGCAGCAGATGCGGCAGCACGGAGGTGTACCAGGAACCGGGGCCAAGGATGACCCAGTCGGCGAGTTCGATCGCGGTGAGCGCCTCGGTGCAGGCGGGGGCGTCCTCCGGCAGCAGCCGGACGCTTTCCAGCGAGCCGGCGACAGCGCATTTTGCCTGTCCGGTCAGGGTCTGCAGCGCCGAGCTGCCGTCCGGGGCGGTGACCCGGACCTGGCCCTCGATGGTCAGCGGGACGCTGGACATCGGCAGCACCTCGCCGCGGGCACCCAGCAGCGCGCCCGCCCATTTGAGGCCCGCCACGGTGTCGCCCAGGAGTTCCCAGAGAGTCACGATCAGCAGGTTTCCCATGGCGTGCTCGTCAAGGGAGCCGCCGCGGCCCTTGCCTGGGGCGAAGCGGTGCTGCATGACATCGCGCCAGGTGCGGCCCCAGTCGGTGTCGTCGCAGAGCGCCGACAGGGCCATCCGGAGGTCGCCGGGGGGCAGAACGCCGTACTCCTCGCGCAGCCTGCCCGAGGAGCCGCCGTCGTCCGCGACGGTGACGATGGCAGTCAGTTCGGAGGTGAGAAGGCGCAGCGCCGACAGCGAGGCGGCGAGGCCGTGGCCGCCGCCCAGCGCGACGACGGACGGGCCTTTGTCCTGCTGGCTGGCGAAGGCCGCGCTGGCCGGGGGGACGAGCGGCAGCGGCCCGGTGAGCAGTGCCATTACTCGCGGCCCAGGTCCCGGTGCGTGGTGGTCACGGTGACGCGCGGGTACTGCGCGAGCCGGCGGGACAGTTCGACGGCGACGGCGACGGAGCGGTGCTTGCCGCCGGTGCAGCCAACCGCGATGGTGGCGTAGTGCTTGTTCTCCCGCCGGTACCCGTCCAGGACCGGTTCGAGGGCCAGCACGTAGCGTTCCACGAAGTTGCTGACGCCCTGCGCCTCCAGCACATAGTCGCTGACGTCCTTGTCCAGCCCGGTGTGCGGCCGGAGCGCGGGAACCCAGTGCGGGTTGGGGATGAAGCGGGCGTCCGCGACGAAGTTGGCATCGACGGGAAGCCCGTACTTGAAGCCGAAGCTCATCACGTTGAGGCGGAGCGCCACCGGGCCGGTCTCGCTGAACAGCTCCGTGATCGCGGTGGCGAGGCCGTGGACGTTCAGCGTTGAGGTGTCCAGCACGATGTCGGCGGCGGTGCGGAGTTCGTGCAGCAGTTCGCGTTCGGCGGCAATACCGTCCAGGATCCTGCCGCCGCCCTGCAGAGGGTGGGGGCGCCGGCCCTGCTCGAACCGCCGGACCAGGACGTCGTCGTTGGCGTCCAGGAACAGCACGCGGAACCCGACGCCGCTGGCTTCCAGATTGCGCAGGGCGGTGCGGATGTCCGCGAACAGCTCCTTGCTGCGGACGTCCATCACGACGGCGAGCTTGGAAATGGAGCCCGGGGCGTGGGACACGATTTCCGCGAGGGTGCCGAGCATCTGCGGGGGGAGGTTCTCCACGACGTACCAGCCGTGGTCCTCCAGGGCGTCCGAGGCAGTGCTCCGGCCGGCTCCCGACATGCCCGTCACTACGAGCAGTTCGGCCTCAACGGGTTTGACCGGCGTCATGCCGTCCGCCCCCGTCCCGGATTCTGCCGTCGACTCTGCCATCAGTGAAGCCCCATTCTGCTGTGCTGTTGTTCTTGATTTGTGACGGACCCGGTCCGTGGTGCGACCCAGTCGCCGCGTGTGCCGTTTCCCAAGGTCTTACCCTAGCTAAGATTGCCGGTGCTAGCTAAGTCTCCAGGATTTCGCCGGTGGTCATGTTGATGGCGGGAACGGTGGCGGTGCCGCCGTCGTCGTCGGTGAAGTGCCGGACGATCGCCGCGGCCAGGGACGGCCCGATCCCCTTGGCGCCGGTGAGTTCCTCGATGCTGGCCGTCCTGATGCCTTTGACCGAGCCGAACTGGGCGAGCAGGGCTTTGCGTTTGGATTCGCCGAGGCCGGGCACGCCGTCGAGCGCTGAGACGGTCATCGCCTTGCCGCGCTTCTGCCGGTGGAAGGAGATCGCGAAGCGGTGGGCCTCGTCACGGATGCGCTGCAGCAGGTACAGCCCGGCCGAGGCGCGCGGCAGGATCACCGGGAAGTCGCTGTCGGGCAGCCAGACCTCCTCGAGCCGTTTGGCGAGCCCGACGACGTAGACGTCGTCGATGCCCAGTTCGGCCAGGGCGCGGGCGGCCGCATTGACCTGGGGCTTCCCGCCGTCGACCACCACGAGGTTGGGCGGGTAGGCGAACTTGGTCCGCGGCGCCGGGGTGGTGGTGTCGGCGACGGCCACCGTGGAGGAAGTTTGGGAGGAGGGCGCGACGGCGGCCTCCGCCGTCGCGTTGAGCATGGCCTGGTGGCCGGGCTGCCGGGCGGCGTCCGCGTGGACGGTCTTCTCCTGCAGGTAGTTCCGGAAACGCCGGGTCAGCACGTCATGCATGGCCGCGGTGTCGTCGGTGGCGGCGGCGCCGGTGACGGAGAACTTCCGGTATTCGGACTTCTTCGGCAGGCCGTCCTCGACCACCACCATGGAACCGACCACGTTGGTGCCCTGGACGTGTGAGATGTCGTAGCATTCGATCCGCAGCAGCGCGACGGGCAGTTCGAGGGCCTCCTGCAGTTCCTGCAGCGCCTGGGACCGGAGGGTCAGGTCGCCGGCGCGCCGGGACTTGTGCAGCTTGAGGGCGTGCTCGGCGTTGTCCCGGACGGTCGACATCAGGGCGGCCTTGTCGCCGCGTTGCGGCACCCGGACGTCCACCCTGGCTCCGCGCAGCCCGCTGAGCCATTGGGTCAGCTCCGCGGCGTTGCTGGGCTCCGCCGGGACGAGGACCTCGCGGGGCAGCCTGCCCTGCAGCCCGGCTTCCTCGCCGTAGACCTGCTGGAGCAGGTGCTCGACGAGGTCCGGGGTGGTGGAGTCCTCGACTTTTTCGACGACCCAGCCGCGCTGGCCGCGGATCCGGCCGCCGCGGACGTGGAAGACCTGCACGGCGGCCTCGAGTTCATCCTCGTGGAGGGCGAAGACGTCTGCGTCGGTGCCCTCGGCGAGGACGACGGCGTTGCGTTCGAAGACCTTCTTGAGCGCGACGATGTCGTCGCGGATACGCGCCGCCCGCTCGTAGTCCAGTTCCGCCACGGCGGCGGCCATGTCCTTTTCCAGCCGGGTGACGAACGGCTTGGCCTCGCCGCCCATGAAGGTGCAGAAGTCCTCGGCCAGGGCGCGGTGGTCCTCGGCCGAGATGCGCCCGACACAGGGTGCCGCGCACTTGTCGATGTAGCCGAGCAGGCAGGGCCTGCCGCTCGCTTCGGCCCGTTTCAGGACACCGGCGCTGCAGCTGCGGACCGGGAAGACACGCAGCAGGGTGTCCATGGTGTCCCGGATGGCCCCGGCGGTGTACGGGCCGAAGTATCGGGTGCCTTTGCGGCGTTCTCCGCGCAGGACCTGGACGCGGGGGTACTTCTCCCCCATCGAGACGGCCAGGTAGGGATAGCTTTTGTCATCCCGGAACATCACATTGAACCGGGGCTTGAATTCCTTGATCCAGGTGTATTCCAGCTGCAGGGACTCGAGTTCGCTGCCGACGACGGTCCACTCCACGCTGCTGGCCGTGTGGACCATCGCATACGTTTTGGGGAGCAGCCCGGCCGGGTTGGCGAAGTAGGAGTTCAGCCGCGCCCGGAGGTTCTTGGCCTTGCCGACATAGATGACCCGCCCGTGCGGGTCGCGGAAGCGGTACACGCCCGGATTGGTCGGAATCTCACCCGTCTGGGGTCGGTAACTCGCTGGATCTGCCACAGTCCAAGTCTACTGAGCCTGCAGCAGTGCGCCGGACAGTCCCTGGGCCTGGCAGGCTATTCTGCGGTCTTGCTCTGGTTGTAGCTGGTGGAGCGTTCCTGGCCGCTGAGGGCCGCGATGGCGTCCATGATGCGGTCGGTGGCCTGGCGGCGGGCGGGCAGGGAGTGGTCCGGCCCGGTTTTGTCGAAGTACAGCGGTTCGCCGACTTTCATGGTGAAGTGCTGCGGTTTGAACGATTTGCTGTCGGCCGGCTGCAGGTTCTGCGTGCCGATCAGTCCGACCGGGATGACGGGGGCGCCGGTGGTCAGGGCAAGCCATCCGACGCCGGTGCGGCCGCGGTAGAGGATGCCGTCGCGGGACCGGGTGCCCTCCGGGTAGATGCCGATGCCCTTGCCCGAGTCGAGGATCTCCAGCAGGGTTTTCAGGGCCTGGACGCTGGCGGCCTGTTCGCCGCGTTCCACCGGGATGGAGCCGACCGCCTCGAAGAAGGACTTCATCGCCTTGCCCTTGATTCCGCCGGTGGTGAAATACTCCGCTTTGGCGAAGAAGGCCACGGGCCGGGGCATCAGCGCCTGGACGATCACGCTGTCCAGGAAGGACAGGTGGTTGGGCGCCACGATGAAGGGGCCCTCCGTGGGCACGTTTTCGAGTCCGATGACCGTGGGCCGGCAGGTCGAGGTGACCAGGCCCCGCGTGGTCCAGCGGATCGCATCAAACATTGCCATCGGTGTGCACCTCGTCTTGGGCGTCGGTCAACAGGAAAGGGTTCTCGGGGGTGGTTTTCACCGGGTGGACACCGCGGGGGCGGCCCGCACCGTATCGCGGCGGGCGATGGCCTCGTGCAGGGCTGCGCTGCTGTGCACGATTTCCACGGCGCCTGCCGCGTCCAGTTCGCCGTCCGGGGCGAAGCCCCAGCCGACGCCGATGCAGTCCAGCCCGTTGGCGGCCGCTCCGGCCACGTCCTGCGCGCGGTCCCCCACCATTACGGCGCGGTGCGTGTCCAGGCCGTGCCGGGTGGAAAGGTCCGTCAGGGCCGCGGCCACGATGCCTGACTTTCCCGACGGCACGCCGGCTGCTGCCGACTCGTCCGCCGCTGCGCCGCGGATGGTGTGGAACAGGGCGGCAATGCCGTGGTGTTCCAGTACGGTCCGGGCGAGGCCCTCGGGCTTCTGGGTGGCGACGGCGATGGGCCGGCCGGCGTCGGCAAAGGATTCCAGCAGGGCACGGATGCCCGGGTAGAGCCTGCTTTGGGCGATGCCCGTGGCGAGGTAGTGCGCGCGGTAGATCCGGATGGCGTCCTCGAGCCGGTCGGCGGGGACTCCGGCGATGTCCGTGAGGGAGTGGCTGAGTTTCGGGCCGATCATGGCATCCATCCGGGCCTTGCCGGGAATGCCGAGTCCGAGTTCGGTGAGGGCCGCTGCGATTCCGTCCGAGATGCCGCCGGCCGGATCGACAAGAGTGCCGTCGAGGTCGAAGATCACGGGCACTGTTGTTTGCGTCACCGGCTTAGTTTCTCACGAGTGAACGGATGCCCGAAACTCGCATGCTTCGCAGGGAATATCTTCCCCGCCGACGCACCGGGCATCCGCCGCGGCGGATGCCCGGTGCGGGGGCGTCAGGCCAGGATGTCGGCCAGGAAGGCGGCGGTGTGGCTTTCCGTGGATTTGGCGACCTGTTCCGGCGTTCCCGATGCGACGATGCGGCCGCCGCCGGACCCGCCGTCGGGGCCCAGGTCCACGATCCAGTCGGCGCTCTTGATCACGTCGAGGTTGTGCTCGATCGTGATGACGGTGTTGCCCTTTTCCACGAGGCCCTGCAGGACCAGGAGCAGCTTCCGGATGTCCTCGAAGTGCAGGCCCGTGGTGGGTTCGTCCAGCACGTAGATGCTGCGCCCGTTGGAGCGTTTCTGCAGCTCCGCGGCGAGCTTGACCCGCTGCGCCTCGCCGCCGGAGAGCGTCGTGGCGGGCTGGCCCAGCCGGACGTAGCCGAGTCCGACGTCGACGAGGGTCCTGAGGTGCCGGGCGATCGGCGAGAAGGCGGCGAAGAACTCCGCGCCTTCCTCGATCGGCATGTTCAGGACATCGGCGATCGTCTTGCCCTTGTAGTGGACTTCCAGGGTTTCGCGGTTGTACCGGGCGCCGTGGCATACCTCGCAGGGCACGTAGACGTCCGGCAGGAAGTTCATTTCGATCTTCAGTGTGCCGTCGCCGGAGCAGGCCTCGCAGCGGCCGCCCTTGACGTTGAAGGAGAACCGGCCCGGCAGGTAGCCGCGGATTTTGGCCTCGGTGGTTTCGGCGAAGAGCTTGCGGATGTTGTCAAAGACACCCGTGTAGGTCGCCGGGTTGGACCGCGGGGTGCGGCCGATGGGGCTCTGGTCGACGTGGACCACCTTGTCGAGGTGCTCGAGCCCCTGGATGGACTTGTGCCGGCCCGCCACCTGCTTGGCGCCATTGAGCTTGTTGGCCAGGACCTTGTAGAGGATCTCGTTGACCAGGGTGGACTTGCCCGAGCCGCTGACGCCGGTCACCGCGGTGAAGAGGCCCAGCGGGAAGGTGGCATCCACGTTCAGGAGGTTGTTCTCCTTGGCGCCGACGACCTTGAGTTCGCGCTTCTTGTCGTACTTGCGGCGCTTCTTCGGGATTTCGATCCGTTTCCGGCCGGAGAGGTAGTCGCCGGTGAGTGATTCGGTGTTCTCGAGCAGGTCCTTGTAGGAACCGGAGTGCACCACCATGCCGCCGTGCTCGCCGGCTCCCGGTCCGATGTCCACCACCCAGTCGGCTTCCTGGATGGTGTCCTCGTCGTGTTCCACCACGATCAGGGTGTTGCCGAGGTCCCGCAGCCGGGTGAGGGTTTCGATCAGGCGGCGGTTGTCGCGCTGGTGCAGGCCGATGGACGGCTCGTCGAGGACGTAGAGCACGCCCACGAGGCCGGAGCCGATCTGGGTGGCCAGCCGGATGCGCTGGGCTTCGCCGCCGGACAGGGTGCCGGACGGGCGTTCCAGGTTGAGGTATTCCAGGCCGACGTCGAGCAGGAACGTCAGGCGGGCCTGGATCTCCTTGAGGACCTGGTTCGCGATCTGGGCTTCGCGGCCGGTGAGGACCAGGTTGTCCAGGAAGTGGGCACAGTCGCGCATCGGCAGGGCCGCGACCTCGGCAATGGACTTGCCGTTGATCAGGACCGAGAGCGACGCCGGGTTCAGGCGTGCGCCGTTGCAGGCCGGGCACGGGATCTGCCGCATGTACTCCTCGTACCGGTCCCTGGCCGAGTCCGAGTCCGTTTCAAGGTGTTTGCGGTGCACGTACTGGATGACGCCTTCGAAGCCGGTGCTGTACTTGCGTTCCCGGCCGAAGCGGTTGCGGTACTGCACCACGACCTTGTGGTCCTTGCCGTGCAGCACGGTCTGGCGGGTGTCCTCGGAGAGTTTGTCCCACGGGGTTGTCATCGAGAAACCGAGTTCCTTGGCGAGTCCGCCGAGCAGGCGGTTCCAGTACTCCGTCGTCGCGGTGCCGAGTGACCAGGGCGCGATGGCCCCCTCCGAGAGGGACAGTTCCCCGTTCGGGATGATGAGTTCCTCATCGACCTCCAGCTTCGTGCCGATGCCGCTGCAGGCGGAGCAGGCGCCGAAGGGGTTGTTGAAGGAGAAGGAGCGCGGTTCGATCTCGTCGATCGCGAGCGGGTGCTCGTTGGGGCAGGCGAGGTGTTCGGAGAACGCCCTGATCCGCTCCGGGTCCTCGGCGTCGAGGTCGACGAATTCGGCGAGAATCCGCCCCTCGGCCAGGCCGAGGGCGGTTTCCACCGAGTCGGTGAGGCGCTGGCTGATGCCAGCCTTGACCACGAGGCGGTCCACGACGACTTCGATGGTGTGTTTGAACTGCTTGCCCAGCTTGGGCGGGTCGCTCAGCTGGATGAGCTTGTCATCGACCCGTGCCCGCGAGTAGCCCTTGGCGGTGAGTTCCTTGAACAGCTCGACGAACTCGCCCTTGCGCCCGCGGACCACGGGGGCCAGGACCTGGAAGCGGGTGCCCTCCGGCAGTTCCAGCAGCTGGTCGACGATCTGCTGCGGGGTCTGCTTCGCGACGAGCTCCCCGCAGACGGGGCAGTACGGGCGGCCGACACGGGCCCACAGCAGGCGCATGTAGTCGTAGATCTCGGTGATGGTGCCCACGGTGGAGCGCGGGTTCTTGCTGGTGGACTTCTGGTCGATGGAGACCGCGGGCGAGAGCCCTTCGATGAAGTCGACGTCGGGTTTGTCGACCTGGCCCAGGAACTGCCGGGCGTAGGCGGACAGCGATTCGACGTAGCGGCGCTGGCCTTCGGCGAAGATCGTGTCGAACGCCAGGGAGGACTTCCCCGACCCGGAGAGCCCGGTGAAGACGATCATCGAGTCGCGGGGCAGGTCCAGGTCCACGTTGCGGAGGTTGTGTTCGCGCGCGCCCTTGACGACGAGCCGGGACATGTCGGGACGTTTCAGCGCGGGGCGGGAGTCGTCGCCGCGGCCCGGTTTTGCCGGACTCATCGGAACGGCGCCCGTCGGAACTGGGCTCTCCCGGACTGCGGAGGGCGGGGAATCAACGGCTGGATCTTCAGCTACGGCTTTAGGCACGCTACTAATGCTAATCGAAAACTTCTTCGAATTTCCATTCCCGGCCGTGCCCCCGGCCGGGAATCGCGGCCCGGTGTGTTACCGGCGCGCTACTCGCGGTCGTAGGCGGCGGCGAGCAGCTGCACGGCCTCGGCGAAGCTGGCGCCCCGGGCCTTCGCCGCGGCGGCGAACTCGGCGGCGGCCGCGGAGAGGGAGCTCCAGGCCTCGTCCCGGGCGCACACCACCGTCCCGTTCCGGCCCCGGGTCACCACCACGCCGGCGGCCTCAAGTTCCTTGTAGGCGCGGGCCACCGTATGGGGCGCGACGCCCAGCTCACCGGCGAGGCTCCGGACGGCGGGGAGCTTGGTCCCGGGCGCCAGGGTCCCGTTGTCGGCCCGTTCGATGATGTTGAGGCGGAGCTGTTCAAACAGCGGGACGGAGCTGCCCGGATTGGGCCGCCAGGGGCCGGGGAACGGCCTGGCTGATGTTTCGGTGGGGGTCACTGTCCGGGCTCCTGGGCACGCTTGGCTTGTTCGCGGCGGGCGAACTGCGCCTCATAGAGTTTCAGGTACAGACCACCCCGGTCCATCAGTTGCTGATGGGTGCCCTGTTCAACGATCCGTCCCTGGTCCATGACCAGAATTAGATCAGCGTCCCGCACGGTGGACAAGCGGTGGGCAATAACGAAGCTGGTGTGTCCCTGTCTGAGCCGGTGCATGGCCTGCCGGATCTGCACTTCGGTGCGGCTGTCCACCGAGCTGGTGGCCTCGTCGAGGACCAGGATGCTGCGCCCGGCCAGTTGCGCCCGGGCGATCGAGATGAGCTGGCGCTGGCCGCGGCTCAGCGAATCGCCGTCGTTGCCGAGCACCGTGGCGTAGCCGCCGGGCAGGGCCCGGACGAACTGGTCCACGTGGCTGGCCTGCGCAGCGGCGGCGATCTCGGCGTCGTCGGCTCCGGGGCGGCCGTACTCGATGTTGTCCCGGATGGTGCCGGTGAACAGCCAGCTGTCCTGCAGTACGGTGCCGAAATTGGACCGCAGTTCATCCCGGGTCAGCCCCGCGATGTCCGTGCCGTCGACCGTGATCCGGCCGGAATCCAGTTCGTAGAAGCGCATCAGGAGGTTCACCATGGTGGTCTTGCCGGCTCCGGTCTGGCCCACGATCGCCACGGTCTGCCCGGGTTCCACGGCAAAGGTGAGGTCCTGGACTACGGGTGAGCCGCTGCTGTAGCCGAAGCTGACATGTTCGAAGGTGACCCGGCCGGCGGCAGCTGTCCCGGCTGCGGGCGCCGGCACAGGACGCAGGGCTGCGGCCCGGGCCGGCTCGGCCGGGATCTCCGGCGCGTCGAGGAGCTCGAACACCCGGCCGGCCGAAACGAGGCAGGACTGCATGAGGGTCAGCATGCCGCCGATCTGCCCCATCGGCTGGCTGAAGAGCCGGCTGAACTGGATGAAGGCCTGGAGGCCGCCGATGGTCAGGGCGCCGGCCAGGACCTGGAGCGCGCCGACAACGGCGACGGCGATGTAGTTGAGGTTGGACACAAAGACCATCAGGGGCTGCACGGCGCCGGAGACATATTGCGCGCGGGCGCTTGCCCGGCAGAGTCTGTCGTTGCCGTCCTTGAAACTGGCCGCGGCTGCCTCCTGCCGGCCGAAGGCCTTGACCACTTCGTGGCCGGTGAAGAACTCCTCCAGCTGCGCGTGCAGCTCGCCCGTGCTCCCCCACTGCTCGGTGAAGTGCGCCTGGGACTTCCGGGCCACCAGGACGGTGATGAGGGTGGACACCGGGACGGAGACCAGCGCGATCAGTGCCAGGACCGGGGAGAGCCACAGCATCATGGCCAGCGCTCCCGAGAGCATCAGCAGCGACAAAATCAGCTGGTTGAGCAGCTGGTTGAGGGCCTGGGCGATGTTGTCGACGTCGTTGGTTGCGCGGCTCAGCACATCGCCGCGGTGCTGATCATCGAAATGGCGGGACGGCAGGACATGCAGTTTGTCCTCCACAGAGGCCCGCAGCCCGTAGCTAAGGCGCTGCACGGCTACCGCCGTCAGGGAACCCTGGATCCAGCTGAAGATGGAGGCCCCCAGATACATGGCCGAGACCGCCGCCAGCAGCGCAGCCAGTTGTTCCTGGTGGAAGGTTCCGCCGGCCACGCCCTCCACCACGACGTCGGTGGCGTCACCGAGGACTTTCGGCGCCGCCACGTTGAGCACCACGAAGGCGCAGGTGGCGGCGATGACGCCGGCCATCCGCCACCTCGAGGGCCGCAGCAGTCCGAGCAGCCGTCCGGCCGTCCGCCAGCGGAACCGGCCGCCCGTCGGGGTCTCCTCCCGGGCCGCCCCGGGGAGGGCCTCACTGCGGCCGCCGGACGGGGTGTCCACCAGCGACTGGTCCCTGGCCTCGCGGGCGGCGGGGGCGTCGGTCCCGGTTTCGAGCGACTGTTCCGGAGTCACAGGGTCTCCTCCAGCACGAGCTGGGAGGCGGCGATCTCCCGGTAGGCCGGCGACGACTCCATCAGCTGCCGGTGTGTCCCCTGCGCCACGATCCGGCCGCCCTCGAGGACCAGGATCAGCCCGGCATCGACGATCGTGGCGACCCGTTCAGCGACGATCAGGACAGTGGCCCCGCCCAGCAGCGGCCCGATCGCCTCCCGGAGCCGGTAATCGGT
Organism: Arthrobacter sp.; assembly: GCA_036390955.1. Lineage (GTDB taxonomy): Bacteria > Actinomycetota > Actinomycetes > Actinomycetales > Micrococcaceae > Arthrobacter. Next base: position 14,202 of record DASWAW010000093.1, on the reverse strand, counting down.
GCCGTAGTCCAGCGCCGAAAAGCTGTCGTCGAACAGGTACACGGGCGCCTCGCGCAGCAGTGCGCGCGCGATGCACAGGCGCTGCCGCTGGCCGCCGGAAAAATTGGTGCCGCCCTGGCTGACCGGCGATTCCAGCCCCTGCGGCAGTTTCCGGACGAAGTCCTCCGCCTGCGCGGCGGCCAGGACGCGCCAGAGGTCCTGGTCTGTCGCCGCGGGGGCAGCCATCCTCAGGTTTTCGGCGAGCGTCCCGGAGAACAGGTAGGACTGCTGGGGAACGACGGCGATCAGGTTGCGCAAGGTGTCCAGGTTCAGCTCGCGGACATCGCAGCCGCCGATCCTGATCTCGCCGCCGGTGGCCGCCAGGAAACGCGGCAAAAGGTTCAGCAGTGTGGTCTTGCCGCTTCCGGTGGCGCCGATGACGGCCGTCACGGTCCCGGGAACGGCCCTGAAGCTGATGCCGTCCAGGACCGGAGCCTCCGCGCCCGGGTACGCGAAGGAGACGTTGCGGAACTCGACGGAGTTGCCCTCGGGTGTGGTGCCGCCCGGACCGTCCGTGATCGCGGGTGCAGTGTCGAGGACCGCCTGGACCCGTTCCGCGCAGGCGGCCGCGCGCGGCGCCGTCATAAAGACGTACATTGCCATCATGATCGCGATCAGGATCTGCAGGATGTACGCGATGAAAGCCGTCAACGCACCCAGCCGCATCTCGCCGGACTGGATCCGGTGCCCGCCGAACCAGACCACAGCGACGGAGGACAGATTAACAACGAGCATGATCAGCGGCATCATGCCGGCGACCAGCAACGCGGAACGCAGGTTGTTCTGCGTCAGGGCCTTGTTGACCTCCTTGAAGCGGCGTATTTCGTGCCCCTGGCGGACGAAACCGCGGATGACGTTGGCGCCGATGATCTGCTCCCGCAGCACCCGGCTGATCCGGTCGATGAGGTCCTGGCCCTGCCGGTAAAGCGGAACGAGGCGGCGAACAATCAGGAACATGATGACCGCGAGCACCGGAATCACGGCGACCACGATTGCGGACAGGGCGACGTCCTGGTTGAGCGCCAGCACGATGCCGCCGATGAAGATGGCCGGCGCGGCGACCAGCATGGTGAACACGAGGACCGCGAGGTTCTGGATCTGCGCGACGTCGTTGGTGGCCCGGGTCACCAGGCTGGCAGCGCCGAACGCGCCGACCTCCTGCGAGGACATGGACTGGACTTTGGCAAACATCTCTTCGCGCAGTTGCCGGCCGAGCTCCATGGCCACGACCGCGCCCAGGTACCCGGCGGCGGCGGCCGCCACGACCTGCACCAGGGCCGTCGCGGCCATCGAGGCCCCCAGGTTCAGGATCCGCGGGACATTGCCGTTGACGATCCCGTCGTCGATGATGGCCGCGTTGAGGGTGGGGAGGAGGAGGTTGGCCGTGGTCTGCACCAGCTGCAGGAGAACGATGGCCAGCACGGTCCCTTTGTGGGCGGCCAACAGCCGGCCCATCAGGCCAATAAGCACCAAACCTCCATCGCTGGACCAGGGCACAGATCCAGATTCGTCAAAGACAGCCGCCCCCACGCTGCCTCGTCATTGTAAGCACGATCACACACTGCTTCGTTGTCATGTGGTGTGGGGCCCGGCTGCGGGTCCGGATGCCGGCCCGGCCGCCGGTCAGGAGGTGCCGGCCGGGGGTCATTCCCGCTTGCGGGCCACGGCAAAGATCCGGCGGAACGGGAACACGGTCCCATGGCGGCCGGCCGGGTAGGCCTTGGCGAGCCCGGCAGAGTATTCCGCTTCAAACTCTTGGGCGTCCGCGGCGGACAGGGCGGCGAGCACGGGCCGGAGTCCCGTGCCGCGGACCCACTCCAGCACGGGGTTCGTGCCGGGGAGGAGCTGGTAATAGGTGGTCTCCCAGGCGTCTGCGTCGCAGCCGGCGTCGAGCATGATGTCCAGGTAGTCGGCCGGTTCGCCCACGACGTCGTCATGGCGCAGCACACCGGCGAGCCGGCCGGCCCACGCCCCGGACTCAGCCAGCCCCCGCATCAGGGTGTGCGAGGGCGCGTTGAAGTTGCCGGGTACCTGGAGCGCGAACCAGGCGCCGGGCGTGAGCGCGGCGAGCCAGCGGGCCAGCATGTCCCGGTGGCCGGGAACCCACTGCAGGGCTGCGTTGGTGACAACGACGTCGGTTTCATCCGAGGGCATCCAGCCGGCGATGTCAGCCTGGCCGAACGAGAGATTGCTGAGCTGACCGGTGTGGACGGCGGACCGGGCGAGCATCTCGGCTGAGGAGTCCAGGCCGGTCACTTTCGCCCCGGGCCAGCGCTCCGCGAGGGTGGCTGTCAGGTTGCCGGGGCCGCAGCCGAGATCGACGACCTGCCGGGGAGCGTCTGCATGGACCCGGGCTGTCAGGTCAAAGTACGGCCTGTCCCGGTAGTCTCCGAACTGCACGTACTTGGCGGGATCCCATTTCACTGCTGTCCTCCGGTCGCCGGCAAACGATGCGAGGTACGAAGCCTATCCCCGAACGGAACCGCGGCACAGGAGGCGGGTGCCCGCCGCCCCGGTGCCCCGGCCTCGCGCGTACCCGCCGCCGCGGCGCCCCGGCGTCGGCCACTAAGCTGGTGAGCAATGAAACTTGTTGATCAGCTCCCCGCCCCGGCCGCCCGTGTCCCCAGCCGTGCCGGACTCGACCCGGACGAGCTCTACACCCGCTTCGTGGAGTGGACGGAATCCCGCGGACTGGCCCTGTACACCGCCCAGGACGAGGCCATCATGGAGCTTGCCTCCGGCGCCAACGTGATCCTGGCGACCCCCACCGGTTCCGGCAAATCTCTCGTTGCCATCGCAATGCACTTCCAGGCCATGGCACGCGGACAGCGCAGCTACTACACCGCCCCCATCAAGGCGCTCGTCTCGGAGAAGTTCTTCGCGCTGTGCGAGATCTTCGGGGCCGAAAACGTCGGCATGATCACCGGCGACTCCGGCGTCAACCAGGACGCCCCGATCATCTGCTGCACGGCGGAGATCCTGGCCAACATCGCCCTCCGGGAAGGCGCCGCCGCCGAGCTCGGCGCCGTCATCATGGACGAGTTCCACTTCTACTCCGACCCGCAGCGCGGCTGGGCCTGGCAGGTCCCGCTGCTGGAACTCCCCCAGGCGCAGTTCCTGCTGATGTCCGCCACCCTCGGCGACATGAGCCGCTTCGAGGCCGGCATCACCGAGCTGACCGGCCGGCCGACGACGACCGTCAGTTCGATGGAGCGGCCGATCCCGCTGCACTACTACTACGAGCAGACGCCCGTGCACGAGACGCTCGAGGAACTCCTCGCCACGAAGCAGGTCCCCGTCTACGTGGTGCACTTCAGCCAGGTGGAGGCGATCGACCGGGCCCAGAACCTGATGAGCATCAATGTCTGCACCCGCGAGGAGAAGGACAAGATCGCCGAGCTGATCGCCGGGTTCCGCTTCGCGGCCGGTTTCGGCAAGACGCTCAACCGGCTGGTCCGGCACGGCATCGGCGTCCACCACGCCGGCATGCTGCCCAAATACCGCCGGCTCGTGGAACAGCTCGCCCAGGCCGGGCTGCTGAAAGTCATCTGCGGTACCGACACTCTGGGCGTGGGCATTAACGTCCCCATCCGCACCGTGCTGCTCACAGCGCTGAGCAAGTACGACGGCGTCCGCACCCGGCTGCTGAACTCCCGGGAGTTCCACCAGATCGCCGGCCGCGCCGGGCGGGCCGGCTACGACACCGCCGGGACCGTCGTCGTGCAGGCCCCGGAACATGTCACGGAGAACGTCAAGGCGATGGCCAAGGCCACGGCGAAGTTCGGCGACGACCAGAAGAAGCTCCGCCAGGTGGTCAAGAAGAAGCCGCCTGAGGGCTTCGTGTCCTGGGGCGAACCGACCTACAAGCGCCTCGTGGAGTCGGTCCCGGATCCGCTGACGTCCAGCTTCAGCGTGACCCACGCGATGCTGATGAACCTGATGGAACGGCCGGGCGATCCGTTTAAGGCCGCCCGCCGGCTGCTCACCGAAAACCACGAGCCGCGTTCCTCCCAGCTGCAGCTGATGAAGAGGGCGCTTGGCATCTACCGGGAGCTCCTGGCCGCCGGGGTCGTGGAGCGGATCCCGCTGCAGGAGCAGGGTGCGGACGGCCGCACGGTCCGCCTGACGGTCCATCTGCAGGCCAACTTCGCCCTGAACCAGCCGCTGTCCCCCTTCGCCCTCGCGGCGCTGGAGCTGCTGGATCCGGAGTCGCCGTCGTATGCCCTCGACGTTGTGTCCGTGATTGAGTCCACGCTGGAGAAGCCGCGGCAGATCCTGTCCGCGCAGCTGAAGAAGGCGCGCGGTGAGGCGATCGGCGCGATGAAGGCCGACGGCATCGACTACGACCAGCGCATGGCCATGCTTGAGGAAGTCAGCTACCCGCAGCCGCTGGCGGAGCTGCTCGGCGAGGCGTTCGATGTCTACCGCCGGGCCGCCCCGTGGATCGGCGACTTCGAACTCGCGCCCAAGTCCATCGTCCGGGACATGTACGAACGGGCGATGAACTTCGGCGAGTTTGTCCAGTTCTACGGCCTGGCCCGGTCCGAGGGCATTGTGCTGCGCTACCTTGCCGACGGCTTTAAGGCGCTGCGGCAGACCGTCCCGCAGGACGCGCTCCGCGAAGACCTTGAGGACCTCATTGCCTGGCTGGGCGAGCTGGTCCGCCAGGTCGACTCCAGCCTGCTCGATGAGTGGGAGGAGCTGACCTCCGGCAAGGCGCCGACGCCGCACGACGCTCCCCCGCCGCCGCCGCCGTCGCTGACCTCCAATGTCCGCGCCTTCCGGGTGATGGTCCGCAATGAGATGTTCCGCCGGGTGGAGCTCTTCGCGGACGAGGACGCCACCGCCCTCGGCGAGCTCGACGCCGGTTCCGGCTGGGACGCCGAACGGTGGGAGGACGTGCTGGATGACTACTTCGATGAACACGACGACATCGGCACCGGACCGGACGCCCGCGGACCGGGCCTGCTGATCATCACCGAGGAGCCGGGCCGGTGGAAGGTCCGGCAGATCTTCGAGGACCCGGCCGGCAACCACGACTGGGGCATCTCCGCGGAGGTGGACCTCGCGGCCTCGGACGAGACCGGAACCGCCGTCGTCAAGGTGACGGACGTGAACCGGCTCTAGGCAGTCCGGGAGCCGGTGGTCCGGCCGCCGCCCGGTCCTAGTAAACTCAAATGATGAGTGTAATCCGGACCGCGACGGCGAACGACGTTCCCGCAATCCTGCAGATGATCCATGACCTGGCACGCTATGAGAAGGAGCCGGACGCCGTCCGGAACACCCCCGCGATGCTCACCGAGGTCCTGTTTGGCGAGAACCCGCGGGTGTTTGCGGCGATGGCCGAGAACGAGGCCGGCGAGGTCCGGGGGTTCGCCCTCTGGTTCCTGAACTACTCCACCTGGGAAGGCGTCCACGGGATCTACCTCGAGGACCTCTATGTCCGGCCCGAGGCCCGCGGCGAAGGCCACGGCAAGGCCCTCCTGCAGCACCTGGCCGCGACCGCCGTCGACCGCGGCTATGCCCGCGTCGAGTGGAGCGTGCTGGACTGGAACGAGCCCTCGATCGACTTCTACAAGCGGCTCGGCGCCGCCCCGATGGACGGGTGGTCCACCTTCCGGCTCACCGGCGAGGCGCTGGAAGCCTTTGGTGCCGCCCGGACGGCCCCGGCCCGTGGCTGAACGCCCGGTGGCTGAACGGCTTGTTGCCGGCACGGGCCGGGCGGACCTGCCGATGACCGGCACCGGGGCTGCGGACCTGCTCGAGGGTCTGCCGGCGACAGTCCCGCACACCATCAAGGCCCGGCACGAATACCGCGGCATGCGCACCGCCGAACACTACTTCGAGGTGCCGCTGGACCACTTCGGTGACGGGCCGTCCGGAGAGACCATCACCGTCTTTGCCCGTGAATACGTCTCCACGGACCACAGCGAGGAGGAAGCCGCCCGGCTCCCGTGGCTGCTGTACCTCCAGGGCGGCCCGGGCGGGCGGGGCAACCGTCTTCCGGCCCTTGGCGGCTGGAGCAAGGCCGCCGCCAGGGACTTCCGCATCCTGATGCTCGACCAGCGCGGCACCGGCCTGTCCTCCGCGGTGGACCGCAAGACCCTGCCGCTGCGCGGGAGCGACGCCGAGCAGGCGGACTACCTGGCCCACTTCCGGGCGGATTCGATTGTCGCCGACGCCGAGGCGATGCGGCTGGCCCTGGGCTCCGGGCCGTGGACGATCTACGGCCAGAGCTACGGCGGCTTCTGCGCGCTCAGCTACCTCTCTTTCGCCCCCGAGGGCCTTCGCGAGGTCCTCATCACCGGGGGCCTGGGGCCGCTCACGGGGCCGGCGGACCGGGTCTACCAGTCAACGTTCCGCCGCGTGGCGGCCCGCAACGCCGAATACTTCGGCCGGTATCCCGAGGACCGGGCGGCGGTCACCCGGATCGCCCGGCACCTCCGCAGGACGGAGGAGTTCCTGCCCGACGGCGAACGGCTCACCGTGGAACGCTTCCAGATGGTGGGCTCCTTCCTGGGTGGCAACACCAGGGTGGACGCTCTGCACCATCTGCTGGAGGATGCCTTCACCGGCACGCCGGGCGGCGACCGCCTCTCGGACGCCTTCCTTGACCAGGTCCGCGGGCTCGTCTCCCGGTCCGCCAACCCGCTCTACGCGTTGATGCACGAATCCATTTACGGCCAGGGCCAGGCCACGGACTGGGCCGCGTGGCGGGTGCTGCAGGACTTCCCGGAATTCTCCCCGGACGCCCCCGAACCGCTGCTTACCGGCGAAATGGTCTACCCCTGGTACTTCGAGCAGGATCCCGCGCTCCGGCCGCTGCGGAACGTCGCCCGGCTCCTCGCCGAAAAGGACGACTGGCGCCCGCTCTACGACCCCGACCGGCTCGCGCTCAACACCGTGCCGGCGGCGGCTGCCGTTTACAGCGACGACATCTATGTCGACCGTGAGATCTCGCTGGAGACCGCCGCCGCTGTCCGCGGCCTGCAGGTCTGGGAGTCGGCGGACTTCCACCATGACGGCATCGCCGACGACGGCGAGGGCATCTTCGCCCGGCTTCTTGGCCTGACCCGGTCCGTCCGGTACTGACCCGCGCCGTCCCGTACCGATCCGGTCTGAAGAAGCGGAGCGTTCCTCGGCTACGCCACTGCCGGTGCGCTGCGCCCGCGCGCGGCAGCGCGGAGGGCGATGGCGAACACCACCGACGCGACGGCGGCGGCCGCCAGGTTGAGGCCCTGATAGCCGAGGCCGCTCATCACCAGTCCGGAGAACCCTGCCCCCACCGCTCCGGCGACCCCCATCATGGTGTCCGAGACCCCCTGGACGAGGACACGGTCGTCGGCGTTGACACTTTCGGCGAGCAGGGTGGAACCGGCGATGGTCGCTGCGGACCAGCCCAGCCCGAGCAGCACCAGGCCGGCCGTCACCAGGACCGGCGCGGCCTGCCCGAGGCCTGCCACGAGAACAGAGAGCAGGATCAGGCCGTGGCCCAGCAGGATGACCGGAAGCCGGCCGGCCTTATCCGTCAGCCAGCCCATCACCGGTGAGAGCGCGTACATCCCGGCGATGTGCAGTGAGATGGTAAAGCCGATGAGGACCAGGACGTCGGTGCTGGCGGCGTGGGTGTGGCCGGCGGGCATGCCGGCCAGCGGCCCCTCGGTCAGCAGCTGCAGGTGCAGGGGCGTCATCGACATCACTGCCGCCATGCAGCCGTGCGCCGCAATGACCGCGAGGAGGGCCAGCCCGGCCCGGGGCGAGGCCCGGACGGCGCGCAGGCCGTGCCGCAGCCCGTGCCGCGGGGTTCTGTCAGTACCGGTGCCGGCGGCCGTGGTTGTGGTTGGGGCGCTGCCGGCGGCTGTGGCGGCGGCGCTGCTTCCGGCGGCGGCGGGCGGCTGTCCGCCGGAACGGAGCCGGGCGGCCAGCAGCAGCGGATCCGGCCGCAGGCCGATGAGCAGCAGCAGAGCGGCCAGCGCCAGCCCCGCGGTGGAGAACACGAAGGGTCCGGCCAGCGCCGGCAGGCCGAGGGCCTCCCCCACGAGGGCGCCGGGACGGATCAGGTTGGGACCCGCGACAGCGCCGATGGTCACGGCCCACACCACAATCGCCAGGGACCGTCCGCGGTGTTCCGGGGCGGCGAGGTCGACGGCGGCGAAGCGGGCCTGCAGGTTGGCGGCCGTGCCGAGTCCCAGCAGGGCCGAGGCGAGCAGCAGCACCGGGAAGCTGCCCGTGACCGTGGAGACAATCACCAGCAGGGCCCCGGCCATGGCGGCGAGCAGACCCGTGACGAGGGAGGCCCGCCGGCCGCGCCGTCCGGCCAGCCCGGCGAGGGGCAGCGCGGCCGCCGCGGCACCGAGGGTCATGGTGGTGGTGACCGAGCCGGCCCAGGCGTTTGAGCCGGACAGCTGGACGGCCAGCAGGGACCCGACGGACAAGCTGGCGCCGCTGCCCACGCCGCTGAGGAGCTGCGCGGAGCTCAGCACCCAAACGGTACGGCGCTGGACCCGTTGCGGGTCCAGCGCCGTACTGTTCACTGCTGAAGTGTTGAGGATCTTCACGGTCCGAGCTTAGTCGAACCGTGCGGGCTACTCGGCGTCGGTCAGGCTCTTGCGGGAGTCTTCTTCGAGCCGGGCGTCGAGCTTCGACTGCGTGGCCTTGGAACTGATCAGGCTGGCGATCACGGCAATGATGATGGTGCCGATGATCACCCCGAGGGACACGTACGTCGGGATCTCCGGGGCCCATTCGATGTGCTGGCCGCCGTTGATGAAGGGCAGTTCGTTGACGTGCATGGCGTGCAGCACCAGCTTCACACCGATGAACGCGAGGATCACCGAGAGTGCGTGCTTCAGGTAGATCAGGCGCGTCATCAGGCCGCCGAGCAGGAAGTACAGCTGCCGCAGGCCCATGAGGGCGAAGATGTTGGCGGTGAAGACGATGAAGGCGCTCTGGGTCAGGCCGAAGATGGCAGGGATGGAGTCCACCGCGAAGAGCAGGTCCGTGAGGCCGATGGTCACAAAGACGATCAGCATGGGGGTGAAGACCTTCTTGCCGTCGACGACCGTGCGGAGCTTGCCGCCGTCGAACTTCTCCGACATCGGCAGGACCTTGCGGATCCGGGCGATGAGCGGGTTTTCCTTGTCCTCCTCATCCTCACCCTCATCCTGGGCCTGCTTCCAGGCGGTCCAGAGCAGGAAGACGCCGAAGATGTAGAAGACCCAGCTGAACTGTTCGATCACGATGGCGCCGAGCAGGATGAAGATGCCACGCAGGATCAGCGCGATGATGATGCCGACCATCAGCACTTCCTGCTGGTACTTACGCGGTACCGAGAAGCGGGCCATGATGATGATGAAGACGAACAGGTTGTCGATGCTGAGGCTGTATTCCGTCACCCAGCCGGCGATGAACTGCCCGCCGTACTCCGGGCCGGTGAAGGCGAACATGGCTCCGGCGAAGAGCAGGGCGAGGGCAATATAGAACGACACCCACAGGCCGGCTTCCTTCATGGAGGGCTCGTGCGGACGTTTAAGGACCAGCAGCAGGTCAATGGCCAGGATGATGCCGAGAACGACGAAGGAGCCGATCTCGAACCAGACGGGAAGTTCGGGCACGAAGATACCTTTCGCAGGGTGTGACTAAGCGGTGTAAGTCTCTCCGACTGGCCGGCTGTCCGGTACTGCGTACCTGGTACTGCCTGGCTGCCCGCTACGCCCGGCAGGGCATCTGTGCCATGCGTGTTGACGATCGTAGCGCTTGGGATACTCCCCTACGTCCGACCAACATTACCCTAGGCGTGCCCGGCCGCCTGCATCTGGCGCAGTTCCTTCTTGAGCTCGCCCACCTCGTCCCGGAGCCGCGCGGCCAGCTCGAACTGGAGTTCCCCGGCGGCGGCGTGCATCTGTTCGGTGAGTTGCTCGATCAGGCCCACCAGGTCCTCGGCCGGTGCGGCCGCAAGGCCGTCCGCGCGCACCTTCGTCGCACCCTTGCCCTTGCCGCGCACCTTGCCGGCGTTGGCGAGGAGTTCGCGGGTGTCGGCGTCCTCCTTGGCGATCTGGTCGGTGATGTCGGCGATCTTCTTCCGCAGCGGCTGCGGGTCGATGCCCTTTTCGGTGTTGTACGCGACCTGGATCGCGCGGCGCCGGTTGGTCTCGTCGATGGCGTGGGCCATCGAATCGGTGATCCGGTCGGCGTACATGTGCACCTGGCCGGAGACGTTGCGGGCGGCACGGCCGATGGTCTGGATCAGCGAGGTGGACGAGCGCAGGAAGCCTTCCTTGTCCGCGTCCAGGATGCTGACCAGCGACACCTCGGGCAGGTCCAGGCCTTCACGGAGCAGGTTGATGCCGACCAGCACGTCGAAGACGCCCATCCGGAGCTCGCGGAGCAGCTCCACCCGGCGGAGCGTGTCCACGTCGGAGTGCAGGTATTCGACCTTCACGCCGTGGCCCAGCAGATAGTCGGTGAGGTCCTCGGCCATCCGCTTGGTCAGGGTGGTGACCAGGACGCGTTCGTTCTTCGCCGTGCGGGTCTTGATTTCACCGAGCAGGTCATCGATCTGGCCCTTGGTGGGCTTGACGACGATCTCGGGGTCGATCAGCCCGGTCGGCCGGATGATCTGCTGCACGAACCCGTCGGCCTTGCCGAGCTCGTACTTCCCCGGCGTGGCGGAGAGGTAGACGGTCTGGCCCACGCGGTCCTGGAACTCGTCCCACTTCAGCGGCCGGTTGTCCATTGCGGAGGGCAGCCGGAAGCCGTGGTCCACGAGGTTCCGCTTGCGGGACATGTCGCCCTCGTACATGGCGCCGATCTGCGGCACGGTGACGTGGGATTCGTCGATCACCAGCAGGAAGTCGTCGGGGAAGTAGTCGATCAGGCAGTGCGGCGCGGTTCCGCGGGCGCGGCCGTCAATGTGGCTTGAGTAGTTCTCGATGCCGTTGCAGAAACCCATCTGCTGCATCATTTCCAGGTCGTAGGTGGTGCGCATCCGGAGCCGCTGCGCCTCCACGAGCTTGTTCTGGCTCTCCAGGACCTGGAGCCGTTCGGCGAGTTCGTCCTCGATCCGCTTGATCGCCCGGCCCATACGCTCCGGACCGGCCACGTAGTGCGAGGCAGGGAACACGTACATCTCGGTCTCGTCCCGGATGATTTCCCCGGTGAGCGGGTGCAGGGTGTAGATGTTCTCGATCTCGTCGCCGAAGAACTCGACCCGGATCGCCAGCTCCTCGTACATGGGGATGATTTCCACGGTGTCGCCCCGGACCCGGAAGGTGCCGCGGTGGAAGTCCATGTCGTTGCGGGCGTACTGCATGGACACGAATTTCCGGAGCAGGTCATCGCGGTTCATCTGGGCGCCCTTGCGGAGCGTCACCATACCGGCGATGTACTCTTCCGGGGTGCCCAGGCCATAGATGCAGGACACGGTGGCGACCACGATCACGTCCCGGCGGGTCAGGAGCGCGTTGGTGGCGGAGTGCCGGAGCCGTTCGACTTCCTCGTTGACCGAGGAGTCCTTCTCGATGAAGGTGTCCGTCTGCGCCACGTAGGCTTCCGGCTGGTAATAGTCGTAGTAGGAGACGAAGTACTCGACGGCGTTGTTGGGCAGCAGCTCGCGGAATTCGTTGACGAGCTGCGCGGCGAGGGTCTTGTTCTGCACCATGACGAGGGTGGGCCGCTGCACCTGTTCGATCAGCCACGCCGTCGTCGCGCTCTTGCCGGTACCGGTGGCACCGAGCAGCACCACGTCCTTCTCGCCGTTCTTGATGCGCTCGGTCAGTTCCGCGATCGCGGCCGGCTGGTCACCGGCCGGCTGGAACTCGCTGATGACCTCGAAGGGCGCCACGACACGGTTGATCTGCTGGGCAAGACTCATATACCTAATCTACCGCCGGGCACCGACAGGATGACCGGATTCAGCTTTGGGCGGTACCGGGGCCGGTAGCGCGCGGCCCCGGTTCCGGCGCCGCCGTGGGCACCGCGTCGGGCGCCGCCTCCGGTCCCCGCTCCCGTCCCCGTTCCGGTCCCTGTTCCGGCGCCGGGGCGGTGTACGACGGCGGCTGCCAGCCGGTGCGACGGGCCCACGCGTCCATCCGCGGCGCGGCGTAGCCGGCGAACCAGCCCTCCTTGTCCGCGGCGTAGCCTGCCGTGGATTTGTCCACGCCGTGGAGTTTGGCGGCGCGGCGCTTCTCGGCGAGGTAGTCCGCACGGGCCTCCGCATCGTCCCGCAGCCAGTCCCGGAAGCACAGCGCAAACCGCCAGCCCGGGGACCCCACGGGGCGGACGTGCAGGTTGACCGCGCGCCCGGGGTCCGCGTTGCCGTGCATCCGCTTCCGCCAGTCCGCCGGATCCGGGTGGGAGGGCTTGGGGTTGTCGGCGGTGATCCCGGGCCAGCCGGGGAAGCCGGCGTCGGCGAGCAGCGGCGCGATCCGCTCCGCCGCGGACATGTCCTCCACGCCGAGTTGGAGGTCGAGCACGTCCTTGGCGTCCAGTCCGGGGACCGCCGTGGAACCCACATGGTCCAGGGCCAGAATGTCCTGCCCCGCGGCGGCCTGCAGGCGCGCCATGAGCCGGCCGGCCTGCGCGGGCCACTCCGGGTTGGCGTGCGTGAGCACCGGTCCGCCGGTGCGCGGTGCGACGCGGTGCCTGGCCAGGTTTTCGGCGAACGGTGCCAGCCGGAACTTCCAGAGCCGGTCCACCGCGTCCTGAAGTTCGGCTTTTAGGCCGGAATTGTCCAGGACGACGTCGGCCGCTGCCAGCCGGTCCTCCCGGGTGGCCTGCGCGGCCATCCTGGCCCGGGCTTCCTCCGCGGTCAGATGCCGGTGTTGGACCATGCGCTGCACGCGGACGTCGTCGGGGGCGTCCACCACCACCACGAGGTGGAAGTTGGCGCCCTGGCCGGTCTCGACCAGCAGCGGGATGTCCTGGACCACGACGGCGCCTTTCGGGGCGCCGGCCGCCAGCGCGGCGGCGCGTTCCCGCACGAGCGGGTGGATGATGCCGTTGAGCACCGCGAGGCGTTCCGGGTTGCCAAAGACGAGGCCGCCGAGCTTGGGCCGGTCCAGGCCGCCGCCGGGAGCCAGGACGGCGTTGCTGAAGGCCTGCACGACCCTGGCAAGTCCCGGCGTTCCGGGTTCCACGACCTCACGGGCCAGCGCGTCGGCGTCGATCACCACCGCCCCGAGTTCGCGCAGGCGCGCGGCAGCCACTGACTTGCCTGAGGCGATGCCGCCCGTCAACCCGATTTTCAGCACCCCACCAGACTAAACTGATCCGGTGGCTGATGATGGGGTTTTCCGGGAGAGCAGGGCCACCGTTTACACCACGCTGGCGGCAGGTCCGCAGTTCCGCCACGAGATCGAGGTCCGGCGCTCCCGGTTCATTACCGTGCTGCACCGCACCGCCGATGAGGAGAGCGCCCGTTCGGTCCTCGCCGGGCTGCGCCGGGAATTCCACGACGCGCGGCACCACTGCTCCGCCTTCGTGCTCGGCCCCGACCGTGATGTGCAACGCTCCAACGACGACGGCGAACCGTCCGGCACAGCCGGCCTCCCGATGCTCGAAGCGCTGCTGAAACGCGAAACCGCGCCCGGCGCAGCGGACCTCAGCGACGTGACCGCCGTCGTCGTCCGCTATTTCGGCGGGATCCTGCTGGGCGCCGGCGGGCTTGTCCGCGCTTACTCGGAATCCGTGTCCGCCGCCCTGGACCGGGCCCCACTGGTGCGGCGCCGCCGGCTGCGGATCTGCACGGTGACCGTCCCGCACACGGCGGCCGGCCGGCTGGAGAACGAGCTGCGCGCCGCGGGGTATGTGATGGCTGAAACCAGTTATGAGGCGCAGACTACTGTTCTGAGGCTTGCGCTGCCGGATGTTCGGGCGGACCTGCTCCAGGCGGGTGAACGGCTCGCCGCCCTGTCGGCCGGAACCGCCGAATTGCTGCCCGGAGAAACGGAGTGGATCGATGTCCCCCTCGGCTGAGCCTTCCCCCGCCGCTGTCCGGCTCTTCGACGTCTCCGACGCGGTGCTGGAGCAGCTCCTGACTGTGGCGATCCAGGACGCCGACGCGGACGAGGTGACGCCCCCGCTGGGCAGCGCCGCCGGCTGGAACTCGGAACGGATCAGCTGGTTCCGCGAATACCACCACGCTGCGGCAGGGCTCGACGGGCC
>DASWAW010000092.1:0-11243 GCA_036390955.1 Arthrobacter sp. | reverse complement strand
CGCTCGGTTTCGGCCTTCAGCGGCCATGGCGTCATCGTCCCGGAGCGCCGTTCCGTCGGCGTCACCGCCTCGGCCTGGAAGACCAGCGCCGGTGCAGCCGTCCGCGTCCCCGTGGCACGCGCGGCCAACCTGAACAACACGCTGAAGGCGTTCAAGAACATGGGCATCTATGTTCTGGGGCTCGACGGCGACGGCGACGTGTCGCTGCCCGACCTCGCCCTGGCCACTGAGCCGGTCTGCATCGTCGTGGGTTCCGAGGGCAAGGGCCTCAGCCGCCTGGTCCGGGAAAACTGCGACCAGATCGTCTCCATCCCGATCGACTCCGCGATGGAGTCGCTGAACGCGTCCATGGCCGTGGGCATCTCCCTCTACGAGATCTCCCGCCAGCGCGCCGTCAAGTAGTCCGCCCCCCACAGCCAACGCGGGGTCAGATCGCGCCCATCCGCAGCCTCGGGATGGGCGCGATCTGACCCCGCGTTGCTGTGTCCGCGGAGGGTGACCACGGCGGAGCGCAGCGGGAGCCTAGAACTTGTGGCGGTTGGCGAGGACCGGGAGTTTGGCTCGGGCGTCTTTGACGGATGCGGGGTCCAGGTCCGCGAACAGCAGGCCGGGGGCGCCGTCGAGCTCTTCGAGGACTTCGCCGAAGGGGGAGACGATGACGGAGTGCCCGACGCCGGTGGGCGCCGTGCCCTTGGGCTCGATGCCCTGGCTGGCCGGGTCGCCCTGGCCGCAGGCGAGGACCAGGGTGGTGGAATCTGCCGCGCGGGCCCGGGCCAGGAGCTTCCACTGGTCGGCCTTGCCGGGGCCGGATCCCCAGGAGGCGCACACAATGTTCACGTCGGCACCGCGGTCCGCGTTTTCGGTGAACAGGTCCGGGAAGCGGATGTCGTAGCAGGTGGCGAGGCCGAACGTCACGCCGTCGAACTCGAAGGTGACCGGCTCGGTGCCGGCGTCCACCGTGTCGGATTCGGCGAAGCCAAAGGCGTCGAAGAGATGGATCTTGTCGTAGCTGGCCTCCACCCCGCGGCCCGTGACCAGCAGGGTGTTGCGCACCTTGCCGCCCTTGCCGCCGTCGCCGCCGGCCCCCGGCGTGAACATCCCCGCGACGATCACGATGCCCTGTTCCGCCGCAATGGCGCGTACCCGCGAGGCCCACGGTCCATCGAGCGGCTCCGCGATGTCCAGCAGCGAGTTGCCGAAGGCGCGCATTGTGGCCTCGGGGAACACCACGAGTTCCGCGCCGCCGGCCCTGGCCCGCGCTGCATATTCCTCCACGAGGGCCAGATTTCCGGCAAGATCGCGTCCGGTAATGATTTGAGCGAGTGCAATCCGCACAATTACCTCCAGTTTTTGGGCCTGTTCCAGTATGCAACGCCGCCATTCCGTAAACTTCACTTCGTCAGGAAATCAGAATCCGGAGCTATTTGTTCGGCCCCGCTAAACTTTAAGCAATGGTTATGCCCTACGTAGACACAGCTTCCACCGTAGACGCCTCGCGTGCGTTTCCGCTGGGAATCAGCGTTCCGTGCACCGGTTCGCCGGCCACGGACGATCCTCGGAGTGCCTTCGCGAATGTGGCTGTCTACGCGCCAGGGGTGGCGACACTGGAGATCGCTTACCAGGCTCCCGGCGGCACCTGGCAATTGCAGACGCTGCCGAACGTGACCGACGGCGTGCACCATGGCATCGTCGAGGGCATCCCGGCCGGTTCGCGCTACGGTTTCCGGGCCACCCCGGACCACGAGGCGCTCCCGCTGTCCATGCCCGCCCCGGATTTCGACGCCGACGGCGAGCAGCCGCTGCTGCTGGACCCCTACGGCCGCGCCGTGGATGAGCGCGAGGATTTCATCACGAGCGTCCGGATGGAGAGCGGCTTCGACTGGGGTGACGACCGGGGCCCCAGGATCCCGTGGCGCAACACCATCATTTACGAGGCGCACGTCCGCGGCCAGACCAAGCTTCACCCGGACGTGCCCGAACACCTCCAGGGCACCTACGCGGGGCTGGCGCACCCGGCCATGATCGAGCACCTGATCGCGCTGGGTATTACGGCCGTCCAGCTCCTCCCGGTGCACTTCCACGTGGACGAGCCGCACCTGCAGAATCTCGGGATGACAAACTACTGGGGCTACAACACGGCCGCTTTCTTCGCCCTGCACCCCGGCTATGCCACCGAGGCGGCGCAGGCCGCGGGCCCGAAGGCCGTCCAGGACGAGTTCAAGGCCATGGTCAAGCAGCTGCACGCCGCAGGCCTCGAGGTCATCCTCGACGTCGTCTACAACCATACGGCGGAGGGCGGCAGGGACGGCCGGACGCTCAGCTTCCGCGGCCTCGGCGAGATGACTTACTACCGCAATGACGGCCACGGCAAATACGTGGACACCACCGGGTGCGGCAACAGCCTGAACTTCGGCGATTCCCGCGTGGTCCAGCTGGTCCTGGATTCCCTGCGTTACTGGGTGACGGAGTTCCACATTGACGGGTTCCGGTTCGACCTCGCGGTGACGCTGGCCCGCAACGCGGCCAACGAATTCGACCCCCGGCACCCGTTCCTGGTTGCGGTCGGCGCCGATCCGGTGCTGTCCGCCACCAAACTCATCGCAGAACCCTGGGACATCGGCTACGGCGGCTGGCAGACCGGCCGTTTCCCGGCCGGCTGGGTGGACTGGAACGACCACTTCCGCGACGCCGTCCGCTCCTTCTGGCTCGCCGACCGGGCCGCGATCGAGGCCGGCGGGCAGGGCGGCTCGGTGGCCCGGCTCGCCGACGCGCTCTCCGGCTCCGCGAGCCTGTTTGAGCCCTCCGGCCGGTCCCGGCTCGCCTCGGTCAACCTTGTCACGGCCCATGACGGCTTCACCCTGGCCGACCTCGTGGCCTACGACCGCAAGCACAACGAGGCCAACGGGGAACAGAACCGTGACGGCCACGGCGACAACCGCAGCTACAACCACGGCTTCGAGGGCCCCACGGAAGACGAGGACATCCTTGCCCGGCGTGCGCAATCCAGCCGCAACCTGATGGCTTCGCTGATGATCTCCCAGGGCGTGCCCATGATCACCGCCGGCGACGAGATTGCCCGCACCCAGCAGGGCAACAACAACGCCTACTGCCAGGACAACCACATCACCTGGATCGATTGGACCAGCACTCCCGAATCACACTCGATGCTGCGCACCACCAAGCGCGTGATCCGGCTCCGCAAGGAATTCCTGGCCGGTCAGCCGCATGATTACCCGACCCGCGAAAAACAGTCGTACTTCCACTGGTTCGACGAGCGCGGCGAGCCCATGGCCGGGGAACGCTGGCAGGATCCGGGCCACCGCGTGGTCCAGCTCCTCCTCGGTTCCGACGACGGCCACGTGGACGGACTCGTGGTGGTGAACGGCGACGTCAAGGACGTCAAAGTGACGCTGCCCCTGCTCAGCAATGAGGACGGGACCGGCAACCGGCTCTTCGAACTGCGCCTGACCACCTCCGAACTCCACGACCGGCGCCAGGGCGTCCGGGTCGCCTCGGGTGAGCGGGACGTCATACAGGCCAATTCCATCAATATCTACCGCACGTAGCCATCTACCGCACGTAGCCCGGCCTCGACTCTGACCGAAGGAAACGACGAATGAAGGTCCAGCGGCTGACGGCCCTGCTTGCCCTGCTGGTCGGCCTGGCGGTGCTCGCGTTTGTGCTGGCAGGGGTCCCGCAGACCGCTACGGCCCCGCCCGTCGCCGGCGGGCCAACCGCCGGCCAGCCAAGCACAGTCCAGCCAAGCACAGTCCAGCCAAGCGCCGCACTGTCCGATGCCCCCGCACCAGCGGCGCCGCCGGCAATCGCGAACCCGTCCGGGCTGCCGGAGGTGAAGGCCTCCGGGCTTCCCGCCGAGGCACGGCAGACCCTCGCGCTCATCGCCCGGGGCGGCCCGTACCCCTACACCCGGGACGGCGTCACCTTCGGGAATTTCGAACGTATTCTCCCGCGGAAGTCCTCCGGCTATTACAAGGAATACACGGTCAGGACCCCCGGGGAATCCGACCGCGGAGCCCGGCGGATCGTGGCCGGGCAGGCCGGCGACAAGTACTACACGCCGGATCATTACAACTCGTTCACATTCATCAACGAAGGCAAATAAGGAACCCATGAAGATTTACTCGGCAGACACCTGGACCATCGAGGAACTGCAGGCCCTGGTGGCAGACGCCGGACGGCGCGCGGTGTTGATTCCCGCCGCCGACACCAAACGGGCCGTCCTCGAGACGTTCGCGGAAACACTGGACTTCCCGGCGGATTACGGCGTGAACCTGGACGCACTCAATGACTCCCTGCACGACTTCGCCGACGCCGTCGCCGACGACGGCCAGGCCCCGATCACGTTCATCTGGGAGGTCCCGGCCGTGTTCCGCTCGGACCGTTCCTTCGGCGTCATCTGCGAAATCCTGCAGGACGCCGAACGCTACGCCGGCAAGAACCTTGCCGTCATCACCGTCTGCCTCTAACGGCAGCCGCGCATGGCCGTTCCGCGAACCGGTTATCCGGAAGCGTGCGTCTAAGCGAGGAACGAGCGAGCACGCGGAGGATGGCCGGTTCGTGGAACGACGGCTTCAGGCGTTGACGATCAGGCCCAGTTCCGCCTTCGACGCCAAGGCGACGTGCTTGGGGAACACCCGGACCGTGTAACCGAACGAACCGGACCGGTCAATCACCAGGGTTCCGCTGAACAGGTGCCGGCCCTTGCCCATGTCCTCAATCGACTTCAGCTCGGCCACCGTGACGTCGGCCAGCTCGTCACTGTCCTCGGCCCTGCCGTACGCCACCTCGACGGACACATCATCTGGGTTGAGATCGTGCAGGGCCACGTAGGCGTTGACCTGGAGCATGTCGCCGATCTGCGGGTCCTCCGAGACCCCGACCGAGTCCACATGCTCCACCTGGATCTGCGGCCAGGCGGCCCGGACCCGGGAAATCCAGGCCGCGAGAGCCTTGGCCTCGGCGAAATTGTCCGCGCCGGCCCGGCGGCCGGCGACGGCGGCCGGGCGGTACAGGACGTTGACGTAGTCCTTGAGCATCCGGTCCGCGGAGACTGCCGGGCCCAGGTGGGACATGGTGTGCTTAATCATCGAGACCCAGTGTGTGGGGACCGACTGCGGTCCGGGCTGGGAAGGCCCCGCGGCGCCGGCGCCGTCGGACACCGTGAGCCCGTAGAAGCGCGGTGCCACCTGAGTCTCCAGCAGCTCGTACAGCGCGGCGGCCTCGATGTCATCGCGTTCCTCTGGGGACGCGTCGTTGTTGGCGGTCGGAATGGCCCAGCCGTTCTCGCCGTCGAACATCTCATCCCACCAGCCGTCCAGGACCGAGAGGTTGAGCGAGCCGTTCAGGGCTGCCTTCATGCCCGAGGTGCCGCACGCCTCGAGCGGACGCAGCGGGTTGTTCAGCCACACGTCGCAGCCCGGGAACAGGGTCCGGGCCATGGCGATGTCGTAGTTGGGCAGGAACACGATCCGGTGCCGTACTGCCGGGTCGTCGGTGAACCGGACGAGGTCCTGGATCATCTTCTTGCCCGCGTCGTCGGCCGGGTGCGACTTGCCCGCAATGACCAGCTGGATCGGGTGCGTCTTGTGCAGCAGCAGGGCCTTGAGCCGCTCGGGTTCGCGCAGCATCAGGGTGAGCCGCTTGTACGTTGGCACACGCCGGGCGAAACCGATGGTCAGGACGTCCGGGTCCAGCACGGAATCCGTCCACGCGAGCTCGGCGTCGGCCGCCCCGCGCTTCTTCCAGGCGGCACGGAGCCGGCGCCGAACGTCCTCCACGAGGGAGACCCGCATCTCCCTGCGGAGGGCCCAGAGGTCCTCGTCACTGACGTTGTAGGCGAGGTCCCAGCGGCCCGGCGCCTCAGCGTCGGCGCCGAACTGTTCGCGGGCCAGTGCGGAGACGCGCGGGTCCACCCAGGTGGGCACGTGGACACCGTTGGTGACCGAGGTGATGGGCACCTCCGAGTGGTCGAATCCGGGCCACAGCGCGGAGAACATCCCGCGGGACACCACGCCGTGCAGCTTGGCCACGCCGTTGGCGCGCTGGGCGAGCCGCAGGCCCATCACGGCCATGTTGAACACGAACGGATTGCCGTCGGTGTAGTCCTCGCGGCCGAGGTTCAGGATCTTGGCCACCGGAACGTCGGGGGCCAGTCCCGCCTCGAAGAAGTGCTGGATCTGTGAGACCTCGAAGCGGTCAATGCCGGCCGGGACCGGGGTGTGGGTGGTGAACACGGTGGAGGCGCGGCCGGCGGCCAGCGCCTCTTCCCAGCTCAGCGGCTCCGCGGCGGCCATCATTTCCTGGATCCGCTCCACGCCCAGGAATCCTGCGTGGCCCTCGTTGGTGTGGAAGACTTCCGGCGCGGGGCTGCCGGTGAGTTTCTGGAAAACACGCAGGGCCTTCACGCCGCCCATGCCGAGCAGGAGTTCCTGCTGGAGACGGTGGTCCCCGCCGCCGCCGTACAGACGGTCGGTGATGCTGCGCGCGGCCTCGTCATTGCCCGGAACGTTGGAGTCCAGCAGCAGCAGCGGAACACGCCCGACGTCGGCCCGCCAGACGTGCGCCAGCAGCCGCCGGCCGTGGGGGAGCGGAAGGGAAATCTGGATGGGCTTGCCGTTGCCGTCGGCGGAGGCCTCACGCAGCAGGGTCAGGGGCAGCCCGTCCGGATCCAGGACCGGATAGGTTTCCTGCTGCCAGGCGTCGCGGGACAACGACTGCTTGAAATAGCCGGCCTGGTACAGCAGGCCGACGCCGATCAGCGGCACACCCAGGTCCGAGGCTGCCTTCAGGTGGTCGCCGGCGAGGATGCCGAGGCCGCCGGAATACTGCGGCAGCACCTCGGTGATGCCGAATTCAGGGGAGAAGTACGCGATGCAGGCCGGGGCGCCGTCGCCGAGGCTCTGGTACCAGCGCGGCTGCTCCAGGTACCGGTCGAGGTCGTCGGCGGCAGCGTGGACGCGGCGCACAACGTCCAGGTCCGCGGCGAGGCGCTGCAGTTCCTCCCGGCTGACCAGGCCGAGGAAGCTCACCGGATCGTGGTCGCTCTCGGCCCAGACCTTCGGGTTCAGGCTCTCGAAAAGTTCCCGAGTGGGCCGGTGCCACGACCAGCGAAGGTTAGTGGCCAACCGGGCCAGCGGCCGGATCGACTCGGGGAGAACGGTTCGGACGGTAAATCTGCGGATTGCCTTCACCTGCGAAACACTAACCGACAAGTAGGAGGCTCGGAACCGCTTTAAGTTTTCTTTTGCATAAATGACGGACCGGCGTCCGGAAAACCCCGGAAAAACGGAGCAGGCTTAGCAATCTGGCCGATTTGTCGATAACGTCGAGGCTGTGACGACTAACTCGCGAACCAGTGCCGTGTCCAAGCAAAAGCCGAAGGCCCTGATCACGGAGGGCCTGCACTTTGGCCGTTTTCCGATCACCGCCGTACAGCCCTCGGTCGACGGCGGGAAATTTCCTGCCAAGGCCGCTGTGGGTGAAACCCTGGTGGTGGGCGCCACCGCCTTCCGGGAAGGCCACGACCAGCTCGGTGTCAGCGCCGTCCTGCTCGATCCCCGCGGGAAGGAGCGCCAGCGCGTCCGCCTCGCCCCGCCCCGGGGCCCGCGGGGGATGGGAACCGACCGCTGGGAGGGTCTCCTGACCCCGACCGCCGCCGGCAACTGGTCCTTTGTGATCGAGGCCTGGCACGACCGCTACGGCACGTGGCACCACAACGCCGAGGTCAAGGTGGAAGCCGGGATCGACGTCGAGCTGATGCTGGCCGAGGGTGCAGCGCTGCTCGCCGAAGCGTCCGAGGACCCGTCCCGCCCGTCTGCTGACCGGCGGACGCTGCGGATGGCCGTCGTCGGACTCAACGACGTGAACAAGACCGCCGAAGAGCGCCTCGCCGCCGGGTTCAGCGCCGACGTGGCCGCCGTCGTCGAACGCCAGCCGATCCGCGAACAGGTCACCGTCTCCGAGAACTACCCGCTGCTGGTGGAGCGCGAGCTCGCCGGCCGGGGTGCCTGGTACGAATTCTTCCCCCGGTCCGAGGGCGCCGTCCGCAACCACGAAACCGGCGAGTGGACCTCCGGCAACTTCCGCACCGCCGCCAAGCGCCTCGACGCCGTCGCGGCCATGGGTTTTGACATCATCTACATGCCCCCGATCCACCCGATCGGCATCCAGCACCGCAAGGGCCCGAACAACACCCTGCTGGCCGGACCGCACGATCCGGGCTCCCCCTGGGCCATCGGGGCCAAGGAGGGCGGCCACGACGCCATCCACCCGGACCTGGGCACCTTCGAGGACTTCGATGCCTTCGTGGCGCGGGCCGGCGAACTGGGGCTGGAAGTGGCGCTGGACCTTGCCCTGCAGGCCGCCCCGGACCACCCGTGGGTCACCAGCCACCCCGAGTGGTTCACTACCCGCGTTGACGGCACCATCGCCTACGCCGAGAACCCGCCGAAGAAGTACCAGGACATCTTCCCGCTCAACTTCGACAACGACCCCGAGGGCCTGTCCAACGAGATCCTGCGCATCGTTTTCCTCTGGGTGAGCCACGGTGTCAAGATTTTCCGCGTCGATAACCCGCACACCAAGCCGGTGTGGTTCTGGGAATGGCTGATCGGCAAGGTGAACAAAAAGCACCCTGATGTCATCTTCCTCGCCGAGGCGTTCACCCGCCCGGCCATGATGCACGCCCTGGGGCGGGCAGGCTTCCAGCAGTCCTACACGTACTTCACCTGGCGGAACACCAAGGAGGAGCTGGAGGAATACTTCCAGGAAGTCAGCCACGAGACCCCGGCCTATTTCCGGCCGAACTTCTTCGTCAACACCCCGGACATCCTGACCCAGTTCCTGCAGTACGGCGGGCCGCCCGCGTTCAAGATCCGCGCCGCGCTGGCCGCCACGGCGAGCCCCATCTGGGGCGTCTACGCCGGCTTTGAACTCTATGAGCACGTGGCCCGGCCCGGTGCCGAGGAGTACATCGACAACGAGAAGTTTGAATACAAGGCCCGTGACTGGGACGCGGCGGCTGAAACCGGCCGCTCGCTGGCCCCGTACCTGACCCGGCTCAACACGATCCGGCGCGCCCACCCCGCCCTGGGGGACCTGCAGAACCTGACGGTGCACCAGAGCTCGGACAACGCCACGGTCGTCTACTCCAAGCACAAGACCCTCGCCGACGGCACGAAGGACACCCTGATCATCGTCGTCAACGTGGATCCGCACGGCATCCGGGAGAGCACGGTGACGCTGGATCTGGCGGCGCTGGAGCTCGATCCGGACGACCTGACGCACAATGGCCGCTTCATGGTGGATGATCTGTTGACCGGCGAGAGCTGGGAATGGGGGGAGTACAACTACGTTCGGCTGGACGCCCATGTCGAGCCAGCGCACATTCTTAACATCCGGAGGCACCACCAGTGAGTTTCAGCCCGTCAAACCCCAACCAGCACTACAGCTCGAAGGGGTCCTATGAGTTGAACGCGCCGGGCCTCCAGCACGATCCGCACTGGTACCGCAAGGCGGTGTTCTACGAGGTCCTGGTCCGGGGGTTTGCCGACGGAAACGGTGACGGCTCCGGTGACTTCCACGGCCTGATCGAGAAGCTGGACTACCTGCAGTGGCTCGGCGTCGACTGCCTGTGGCTCCCGCCCTTCTTCCAGTCCCCGCTCCGGGACGGCGGCTACGACATCTCCGACTACAACTCCGTGCTGGACGAATTCGGTACCATCAGCGACTTCAAGCGTCTCGTCGCGGAGGCCCACGCCCGCGGCGTGCGCGTCATCATCGACCTGCCGTTGAACCACACCTCCGACCAGCACCCCTGGTTCCAGGAGTCCCGCAAGGACCCGGAGGGGCCCTTCGGCGACTTCTACGTCTGGAGCGACACGGACGAGAAGTACGAAGACGCCCGCATCATCTTCGTGGACACGGAGGAATCCAACTGGACCTTCGACCCGATCCGGCGGCAGTTCTTCTGGCACCGCTTCTTCAGCCACCAGCCGGACCTCAACTTCGAGAACCCCAAAGTCATCGATGCCCTCTTCGACGTCGTGCGGTTCTGGCTGGACCAGGGCATTGACGGCTTCCGGGCGGACGCCATCCCGTACCTCTTCGAAGAGGAGGGAACCAACTGCGAAAACCTGCCGCAGACCCACGAGTTCCTCCGCAAGCTGCGCAAGATGGTCGACGAAAGCTACCCGGGCCGCGTGATCATCGCCGAGGCCAACCAGCCGCCGGCTGAAGTGGTCGAGTACTTCGGCACCGAAGAGGAACCGGAATGCCACATGGCGTTCCACTTCCCGATCATGCCGCGGCTCTACTACGCGCTGCGGGACCAGAAAGCCGCACCCATCATCGAGACGATGAAGGACACCCCGAACATTCCCGAAGGTGCCCAGTGGGGCACTTTCCTGCGGAACCACGACGAACTCACCCTGGAAATGGTCACCGCCGACGAGCGCGCCGCCATGCTCGGCTGGTACGCGCCGGACCCCCGCATGCGTGCCAACATCGGTATCCGGCGCCGGCTTGCGCCGCTGCTGGACAATTCCCGGTCCGAGATCGAACTCATCAATGCGCTGCTGCTCTCCCTGCCCGGCAGCCCGTTCCTGTACTACGGGGACGAGATCGGCATGGGGGACAACATCTGGCTCGAGGACCGCGATGCGGTCCGCACCCCGATGCAGTGGAACCCGGACCGCAACGCCGGGTTCTCCAGCGCTGACCCCGGCAAGCTGTACCTTCCGGTGATCCAGTCGCTGGTCTACAACTACAGCATGGCCAACGTCGAGGCCGAAGCCGCCCACTCGGGTTCGCTGCTGCGCTGGACCCGCCAGATCCTGAGCGTCCGGAAGAACCACCCGGCCTTCGGGCTGGGCGGCTTCGAGCACGTGGAAGCCGACCACGACGTGGTCCTGGCCTACCTGCGCGAGTTGCCCGAAGGCAACCCGGCCGGCGAGGACAGCGAAACCATCCTGTGCGCTTTCAACCTGTCCCAGCATCCGGTGGCCACCACCTTGCGGGTGCCCAGGTTCGCCGGCCGCGGCCTCCGGGACGTGTTCGGCGGCCAGGCGTTCCCCGCGATCTCGGACGACGGCACCCTGACGCTGACCCTGGGCAGCCACGACTTCTTCTGGCTGCGGATCCGCTCCGCTGCCTCCAACCCCGCGTCGCCCTACACCCAGGCCATGCCTATCCTGTCCATCGAAGGCTGACATGACCCGACCGAC
>DASWAW010000091.1:0-5426 GCA_036390955.1 Arthrobacter sp. | reverse complement strand
GAAGCCCGGAAATCCGCGGTTTTCGGCCCGGCGTCGGGTACCGTAGCGGGTATGGCGACACGTACTTCCTCCGCGCCTAGAGGAAACCCCAGCGGTAAATCAGGCAGCCCTTCGGCCCGGGGCTCCGGCCCGGCTGCGTCCAAAACCACCAAGTCCTCCGGAACGACAGGCGCCGCGCGCACCCGCCAGCTGGCCGCCGTCGAACCCCGGCAGCCCTGGCTGGTCCGGGTTGCCGCCGGCGCGTGGCTGGGCGTTGCCCACGTCGTCGGGGCGGGAATCCGCCGGATCGGCTACGACGTCAGCGACCTCGCCCCCGAGGACCGCCGCGACGGCGCAGCCCTGTTCAACCTCGCGCTCGGAGTCTTTGTCGCCACCTTCGCCTGGTGGGGATTCCAGGGCTGGTTCCCGGATACGGTCTACGCGATCGTCAACGGCACCTTCGGCTGGATGTCGCTGCTGCTGCCGCTGATGCTGTTTGTCTGCGCCTTCCGGCTGTTCCGCCAGCCCGTCGACGGCCGCGGGAACAACCGGATCGGGATCGGCTTCCTGATCATGACCTTCGCCGGCTCCGGCCTGGCCCACATCATCGGCGGGGAACCGACCGTCGCGCAGGGGTTTGACGGACTGCGCCACGCCGGCGGCATGCTCGGCTACCTCGCCGCAGCCCCGCTGGCGGCCATCCACAGCGCCGTCCCCGTCGCCGTCTACAGCCTGCTCGCGTTCACGTCGCTGTTGATCGTCACCGCCACGCCGTTCGGTGCCATCCCGAGCCGGCTGCGCGGCGCCTACGAGCACCTCATGGGCATCGACCTGCAGGACGAGGAGGCTGACGGCACCGGCCACGACCGCAGCTACCTCTACGAAAACGACACCCCGGCCCCGGCAAAGAAGAAACGCCGCCGCCTCTTCGGCAAAGACCACGACGAGGACGCCGGGCTCGAAGGCTACGTCGGCGACGAGGCCTTCGAACGGGCCCTCATCGCCGACGAGGAAGCCGAAGCCGCCCGGTCCGCCGGTGGCGCCAAAACCGGCTCCAAGTCCGTCGCACCGGGGGTTCGCCGTCCCACCCAGGCCGAGATCGCCGTCGAGAAGATCAAAGCAGCCCAGGGCCTTGGCACCGCGGCAGGCAGCGCCGCCGGAGCGCCGGGGGAGAACGCCACCGAGGCGATCCCGCTCGTCACCCCGGGCATGATCGCCGCAGGCTCACTGAACCCGGCCGCGCCGGCGCCCGGAGCCGCCGCCGTGGCAGCCGCCGCGATGGTCCCGTCCAAGCCCGTCGTCCCGGCGCCGCTGCCGACGCCGATTCCGCAGCGCACCGAACAGCTGTCGCTGGCCGGCGACGTGACGTACACGCTGCCGCCGTCGGACGTCCTGACCCCGGGCTCCATCCCCAAGGAACGCACCGAGGCCAACGACGCCATTGTCGCCTCGCTGACCGAGACCCTGAACCAGTTCAACGTCGAGGCGCAGGTCACCGGCTTCAGCCGCGGTCCCACCGTGACCCGCTACGAGATCGAGCTCTCCCCGGGCACCAAGGTGGAACGCGTCACCGCGCTGTCCAAGAACATCTCCTATGCCGTCGCCAGCTCGGATGTCCGCATCCTGAGCCCGATCCCGGGCCGGTCGGCGATCGGCATCGAGATTCCCAACACGGACCGCGAGACCGTGTCGCTGGGCGATGTGCTCCGCAGCCAGAACGCCCGGCGGACAGAGCACCCCATGGTGATCGGCGTCGGCAAGGACGTCGAGGGCGGCTACGTCGTCGCGAACCTTGCCAAGATGCCGCACCTGCTCGTGGCGGGTGCCACCGGTGCCGGCAAGTCGGCGTTCGTGAACGCCATGATCACCTCCATCCTGATGCGCGCCACCCCCGACGAGGTCCGCATGGTCATGGTGGACCCCAAACGGGTGGAACTCACGGCCTACGAGGGTGTCCCGCACCTCATCACCCCGATCATCACCAACCCCAAGAAGGCCGCCGAGGCCCTGCAGTGGGTGGTCCGCGAGATGGACGCCCGCTACGACGACCTCGCCAACTACGGCTTCAAGCACATCGACGACTTCAACAAGGCCGTCCGCGCGGGCAAGGTCCACCCGCCGGAGGGTTCCAAGCGGGTCATCCGGCCGTACCCGTACCTGCTGGTGATCGTCGACGAACTCGCCGACCTGATGATGGTCGCCCCGCGCGACGTCGAAGACTCGATCGTCCGCATCACCCAGCTGGCCCGTGCGGCCGGCATCCACCTCGTCCTCGCCACCCAGCGGCCCTCCGTCGACGTCGTCACCGGCCTCATCAAGGCCAACGTGCCCTCGAGGATGGCGTTCGCGACCTCCTCGGTCACCGACTCCCGCGTGGTCCTGGACCAGCCGGGAGCCGAGAAGCTGATCGGCCAGGGTGACGCGCTGTTCCTGCCGATGGGCGCCTCGAAGGCCATGCGTGTCCAGGGCGCCTGGGTCACCGAATCGGAAATCCACAAGGTGGTCGAGCACGTCAAGGGCCAGCTCAAGGCCGTATACCGCGACGACGTCGCCCCCGAGGCGCCGAAGAAGCAGATCGACGACGACATCGGCGACGACCTCGAGGTCCTGCTGCAGGCCACCGAGCTCGTCGTCACCACCCAGTTCGGGTCCACGTCGATGCTGCAGCGCAAGCTCCGGGTCGGCTTCGCGAAGGCGGGCCGGCTGATGGACCTGCTGGAGTCCCGCGGAGTGGTGGGCCCCTCCGAGGGCTCCAAGGCCCGTGACGTCCTGGTCAAGCCCGATGATCTGGCGACGGTTCTCGCGGCCATGAAGGGCATGGAGGTGCCCGCCATCGCCGATTCCCAGACCGCTGCCCTGAGCGAGAACGCCAACGCGAACATCGGCCAGGGCGGGTACGCGGAGGACCTCGTCGCCGCGGACCTGGACCGGCGCGGTCAGAACACCCAGTATTACGACGGCGCAGACGGCGCGGACGGTTCCGGCGGCGGCGTGGGTTCCGGCGGCCCCGGCGATGATGAGGACGGCTCCGAGGACGCCTGGTCGCTCACCGGACGGTAGCCTAGGAGGGTGACTAGCGCCGAAGCAAACAAGGCCGGATCCGCGTCCCGGATCTGGAACCTGCCCAACATCCTGACGATGCTGCGGATTGTGATGGTGCCGTTCTTCGTCTGGTTCCTCCTGCTCGACGCACCCGGGCTGGTCGCCCAGAACGGCGTCTGGCGCTGGATCGCCGCCGCGACCTTCGCCGTCGCCATCTACACGGACAAGCTCGACGGCGACATCGCCCGAAGCCGTGGCCTCATCACCGACTTCGGCAAGATCGCCGACCCGATCGCGGACAAACTGCTGATCGGCTCGGCCCTGGTAATGCTCTCACTGCTGGGGGAACTGCCCTGGTGGGTCACCGTCCTGATCCTCGTCCGGGAATGGGGCGTCACCGCCCTGCGCTTCTTCGTCATCCGCTACGGCGTCATCCCGGCGTCGCGCGGCGGGAAACTCAAGACCGTCATCCAGACCGTGGCCATCTTCCTGTATATCCTCCCGCTGGCCTCCATCGCGCCGTGGCTCGGGGTCGTCGCCTTCGCGGTCATGCTCGTGGCCCTCGCGATCACGGTCTGGACCGGCGGCGAATACGTCATCGAGGCCCTCAAGCTGCGCGCCAGCGGCATCAGGGCCCAGCAACAGAAGATCCAGGAGGGCAAGCCATGACCAGCCAGCACCACCCGATCAACCTGCATCACCTGGCCGAAGAGGCAGTCACCGGGGCGGTCGGCCGCGGCCTGACCGTTGCCACCGCCGAATCCCTCACCGCCGGCATGGTCGCCGCCGTGCTGGCCGACACCCCCGGCGCGTCCGGGATGCTCCAGGGCGGCGTGGTGTCCTACCAGAACACCGTCAAGGCCGACGTGCTCGGAGTGCCCCGGGACCTGCTGGACAGCGTCGGAGCCGTCGACGGCCGCGTCGCCGAGGCCATGGCCGAAGGCGCCCGCAGGATCTGCGGCGCCGACATCGGCGTCTCCACGACCGGCGTCGCCGGGCCCGAGCCGCACGCCGGCAAGGACGTCGGGTCCGTGTACATCGGAGTCGCCACCGCGGAAGGCTCGACGTCGTTCGGGTACAGCTTCGAGGGCAACCGCCCGGAGATCCGTGGCCAGGCCTGCGCCGCGGCCCTGGAGCGCCTGCTGGAGGCTCTGGAATCCAAAGGCTACCGGGCGTAAAGTTGCTGGGAACAAAACTTGATTCCTAATAGTTGTTACATTGTGTCGCTTCCGAATAAGGGAGGCGCCTAGGATGAAAGCATCATCAGTGTCCGCTTTGACCGGCGGGCTCGACATAAAGAGGGAGCAAGGCGATACAGATGGTAAAGCAGCCCGTATCCGTTAACGGCGTTGTCCGCTGGAAGGATGTGGGCCTCGCCGATCAGGCTAAGAGCGAACAGAAGGAGCGCAAGATGGTTGTACTTCGTCACGAAATCGGTGATGTACTGCGCGACGTCCGCCAACGCCAAGGCCGTACCCTCCGCGAAGTCTCGCACAGTGCCCGCGTTTCCCTGGGCTACCTGAGTGAAGTGGAACGCGGCCAGAAGGAAGCCTCCTCGGAGCTGCTTTCCTCGATCTGCTCGGCCCTCGATGTTCCGCTCTCGAGCATGCTCCGCGAGGTCAGCGACCGAGTCGCTGTCGCCGAAGGCGTTGCTGTTCCGGACACCGTCCCGCAGGAATTTGCACAGCGCTACGGCCGTGACCTGGACCGTGAGCTCAACTCGGACCTCAACGACGAGTTGGCCAAGGGCCTTCTTTCCGGGGCTCGTTAGCCCCCACACCCACTAATCGACAAAAGACCCCGGCGGTGTGCCGGGGTCTTTTGCGTGCGCTTTGTCTACCTGCCGGGCGGGCCCGCCCGCCGGCTTCTTGAGTGGCTGGCCGGGCGGAAACGCCAGGGTTACTGCGGCTCGTCCCGCGGGAAGCCGTCACGCTCATAGGTGGCGTTGAGTTTGGCGACGTAGCGGGACAGGGTCTGCAGTTCCTCCAGCGGCCACTCGCCAAGCCGCTCGCGGAACACTTCGCGGCGCGCGTCCTGCACCTCGTGCATCCGTTCCTCGCCCATGGGCGTCAGGCGGATTATCTGCGCGCGGCCGTCGAGCGGGTCGGCTTCCTTGGAGACCAGGCCGAGGCGTTCCAGGAACGCAATCTGCCGGCTCACGGAGGGCTTGCCGACGCCGATGCTGGAGGCCAGTTCCGTCAGCCGGATGGCACCCTGCTTGCGGATCACCGTGAGCAGGCCGTAGGCCGCCGGTTCCATGTCCGGGTGAACCTGCCGGGAAAGATGGTGGGAGATCGACCGGGCGCGCCGCCAGAGCAGGCTCAGCTGGTGCTCGACGGCGGTCAGTGCCGCCTCGGTGGAATCGTCCGCGCCGCCGGGGGTGCCAGGGCCGGGGATGCCGGGGC
>DASWAW010000090.1:0-5490 GCA_036390955.1 Arthrobacter sp. | reverse complement strand
CAGCAGGCAGGGTTGTAATGAGCTGGCGTCAACTGACGTCGGCTCTTTTTTATGGGTCGGCGGAGAAAGAAACGAACGCGAAACGCGTCCGAAATTTCTATGTGGGAGTTTGATTCCACATACCGGAAGTTGGGAACCCCTCCATGAACAACAAGATCGTCCTCGGACAGAACCAGTACGGTAAGGCCGAAGTCCGCGTCGTCAAGATCACCCGCGACACGGCGCGCCACGAGATCGAAGACCTCAACGTCACCTCGCAGCTCCGCGGCGACTTCGCCGCGGCCCACCTCGAAGGCGACAACAGCCACGTGGTGGCCACGGACACGCAGAAGAACACCATCTACGCCTTCGCCCGGGAGGGCATCGGCTCCCCCGAGGCGTTCCTGCTCCGGCTCGGGGAGCACTTCACGTCCAGCTTCGACTGGGTGAGCGGCGGCCGCTGGGAGGCCGAGTCCTACAGCTGGGACCGGATCCAGGCCCACGGCGCGGCGCACGACCACTCTTTCGTGCGCAACGGCCAGGAAGTCCGGACCGCCGTGCTGGTGCGCGACGGCGCGGACCGGCACCTCATCTCCGGGCTCAAGGACCTGACGGTCCTCAAGTCCACCCAGTCAGGCTTTGTCGGCTACCCGCGGGACAAGTACACCACCCTGCCGGAAACCACTGACCGGATCCTCGCCACCGACGTGTCCGCCCGCTGGCGCTACAACCCCGGCACCGACTTCAGCTCGCTCGACTTCAACAAGAGCTATGAGGACGTCAAAGCCCTCCTGCTGGAGGGCTTCACCGAAAAGTACTCCCACGCCCTGCAGCAGACCCTGTTCGACATGGGCGCCAAGGTCCTGGAAGCGCACAGCGAGATCGACGAGATCAAGTTCTCGATGCCCAACAAGCACCACTTCCTGGTGGACCTCTCGCCCTTCGGCCTCGACAACCCCAACGAGGTGTTCTTTGCCGCGGACCGCCCGTACGGCCTGATCGAGGCGACGGTCCAGCGCGAAGACGCCGTGCCGGCCGACGCCGCCTGGTCCGGCATCGCCGGCTTCTGCTAAAAGAGCCGCCGACGCCGCCCGTTCCGGGGCCGCCGCCTGCACCGGCGCCGGCCCCGGAACCGGCAGCCACCAGCCGGCAGGCAAACCAGCACTCCACCCCGCCACACCTGTTAGCCAGACCCCGTTAGCCAGACAAAGACGTCTGCCATGAACCCAGAAAGTCTGCCATGAACATGAAAAAGAAGCCTGCCGCGGTCAAGTCCCGCTCCGGCCGCACACCGTCCGACCGGCCCGAAGACGAACGCCTTCCGATCGGGAGCACCTTCGCCTACGGCCTCCAGCACGTCCTCACGATGTACGGCGGCATCATCGCACCCCCGCTGATCATTGGTGCGGCGGCCGGAATGCCCTCCGATGAAATCGGCCTCCTGATCGCGGCCTGCCTCTTTGTCGGCGGTCTGGCCACCATCCTCCAGACCATCGGCATCCCGTTCTTCGGTTCCCGGCTTCCGCTGGTCCAGGGCGTCTCCTTTGCCGGGGTCTCCACGATGGTGGCGATCGTGGACGAGGGCGGCGGGATCCAGTCCGTGTTCGGCTCGGTGATTGCCGCGTCCCTGATCGGCCTGCTCATCACCCCGCTGTTCTCCAAAATCATCCGTTTCTTCCCGCCGGTGGTGACAGGAACGGTCATTACCGTCATCGGGCTGACGCTGATGCCGGTGGCCGCGAACTGGGCCATGGGCGGCAACAAGGCGGCACCCAACTACGGCTCCATGGCCAACATCGGGCTGGCGGCCGCGACCATGGCCATTGTGCTGTTGCTGAGCAAGCTCGGCAACGCCACCATTTCCCGGCTTTCCATCCTCCTGGCCATGGTGCTGGGCACGGTCATCGCCTTCATCGCCGGAATGACCGACTTCTCCAAGGTCGGACAGGGCCCCATGGTGGCGTTCCCCACCCCGTTCGCTTTCGGGCCGCCCACGTTCCACCTGGCCGCGATCATCTCGATGCTGATCGTCATCCTGGTGACCCTGACGGAGACCTCCGCGGACATCATCGCCGTCGGCGAAATCGTCGGGACCAAGGTCGACTCCCGGCGCATCGGCGACGGCCTGCGGGCGGACATGCTCTCCAGCGCCATCTCGCCGCTGTTCAACTCCTTCACCCAGAGCGCCTTCGCCCAGAACGTGGGGCTGGTCGCGATCACGGGCGTCAAGAGCCGCTTCGTGGTCAGCGCGGGCGGCGCCATCCTGGTGATCCTGGGCCTCCTGCCGGTCCTGGGCCGGGTGGTGGCCGCGGTGCCGACCCCGGTCCTGGGCGGCGCCGGCGTCGTCCTCTTCGGCACGGTCGCAGCCAGCGGCATCCGCACCCTGGCCAAGGTGGAGTACCGGAACAACATGAACCTGATCATCGTGGCCTCCTCGATCGGCTTCGGGATGATCCCGATTGCCGCGCCGGCCTTCTACGACCAGTTCCCGTCCTGGTTCGCCACCATCTTCCATTCCGGCATCAGCTCCGCCGCCGTGATGGCCATCCTGCTGAACCTGCTCTTCAACCACCTCAAGGCGGGCAACTCGGAGAACCAGTCGGTCTTTGTAGCCGGCACCGAGCGGATCGTGCGGGAACAGGACCTCAAGTGCCTGGCCGACGGCGACCGCTTCGAAGGCGGCAAGCTGATCGACTGCGACGGCAAGGAAGTCCCGGTGGAGTCGGCGTCCAAGTCCGACCACTAGCTCACGGACACTCCCGCCATGACAGCTGCGGCCCCTTTCCCGGCAGGGAAAGGGGCCGCAATGTGGCCGAGCAGGCCGCAGCAGGACGGCTGCGGCTCAGCTCTTGTTGAGGTCCCGGGAAATCGCCAGGGCTGCCTCGCGCAGCAGCGGCACGGCCCGGTCCGCGAAGGACTCGTCCACCCGGGACACGGGTCCGGAGACCGAAATCGCCGCGGGGGTCGGGGCGTTGGGGATGGCGATGGCGAAGCAGCGGACGCCGATCTCCTGTTCCTCCTCGTCGATGGAATAGCCGCGGTCCCGGATCAGCTTCAGGTCCGCCAGGAGGGCCTCGACGTCGCCGATGCTCTTGGGCGTGGGGGTGGGCATGCCCTTCCGGGCGACGATGCCGCGCACGGTCTCGTCGTCGAGCTGGGCAAGGATCGCCTTGCCCATTCCGGTGGCGTGCATGAAGCCGCGGCGGCCCACCTCGGTGATCATCCGCATGGAATGCAGCGACGGAACCTGGGCCACGTACATGACCATGTCCGAGTCCAGCACCGCCATGTTGGCGGTTTCCCCGAGCCGTTCCACGAGCGACTGGAGCTGCGGCCGTGCCAGCGCCCCCAGCTGCTTGTTCGCTGCCTCGCCGAGGCGGATCAGGCGCGGGCCCAGGGCGTAGCGGCGGTTCGGCAGCTGCCGGATGTACCCCAGGGTCACCAGGGTGCGGAGCAGGCGGTGGATGGTGGGCAGCGGCAGGTCGGTGGAGGACGAGAGCTCGCTGAGGGTGACGTCCCCGCCGGCATCAGTAATCAGTTCCAGAAGTTCGAAAACGCGCTCAACCGACTGCACGCCTCCGGGGGCTTTTTCCGCCATAACTTGAGTCTCCTGAAGGGTCGGTGGCGACAACTTTTATCCGCATCGTGAAAAAAGAGCTTAGTAGATCCAAGATACAGCACCGCCGGGGCACCGTCGATGCGCGGCCTCGAAGCACACCGCAGCCCCCGCGTGGGGCTTGTATTTCCACAAAGTAGATAATAATATCCATAATACGAAATAACTTGATTGCAGCGAGAGCCCGCCTGCGGGCCGACTAGGAGGAAATTCAATGGCGAATCCGAGCCCCGGAAATTCGATCACCCTGCGCGTGGAGGCACCGTCCAGCTTCACCGCCACCAGCGAGCTGGCCGCCGCCGTCGGTGCTGCCGGCGCCGCGATCACCGCCCTGGACGTCACCGAGTCCCACCACGAGACCCTCGTCGTCGACGTCACCTGCAACACCACGGACGATGCCCACGCCGCACGCGTCAAGGACGCGCTCAACGCGCTCGACGGCGTCACCGTCCGGAACGTCTCGGACCGCACCTTCCTGATGCACCTCGGCGGCAAGCTGGAGGTTGTCCCGAAGGTCGCGCTGCGCAACCGCGATGACCTGTCCCGCGCCTACACCCCCGGCGTGGCACGTGTCTGCCTGGCCATCGCGGAAAACCCCGAGGCCGCCCGGAACCTGACGATCAAACGCAACACGATCGCCGTCGTGACCGACGGTTCCGCTGTCCTGGGCCTGGGCAACATCGGCCCGGCTGCCGCACTGCCGGTCATGGAAGGCAAGGCGGCGCTGTTCAAGCAGTTCGCGAACGTGGATGCCTGGCCGGTCTGCCTGGACACCCAGGACACCGAGGAAATCATCATGATCGTCAAGGCGCTCGCCCCGGTCTACGGCGGCGTCAACCTCGAGGACATCGCCGCACCGCGCTGCTTCGAAATTGAAAACCGCCTCCGTGCGGAACTGGACATCCCCGTCTTCCATGACGACCAGCACGGGACCGCCATCGTCACACTGGCTGCCCTGGCCAATGCCCTGCGGGTTGTGGACAAGAAGCTCGGCGAGGTCCGGATCGTGGTTTCCGGTGTCGGCGCCGCCGGTTCCGCCATCATCGCGCTGCTCAAGGCCCAGGGCGCATGCCACATCATCGCCGCAGGCCGTTCGGGAGCCATCCACTCCGGCGAACGGTACGACGACGAGCACCGCACCTGGATCGCAGAGAACACGAACGAGGAGGGATTCTCCGGCTCCCTCCACGACGCGCTCAAGGGAGCCGACGTCTTCATCGGCGTCAGCGCCCCCAACGTGATCGGCGAAGAGCAGGTGGCATCCATGGCCGAGGACGCTATTGTGTTCGCCATGGCCAACCCCACGCCGGAAATCGACCCGGCCATCGCGTCACGGCATGCCGCTGTGGTGGCGACCGGCCGCAGCGATTTCCCCAACCAGATCAACAACGTCCTGGCCTTCCCCGGGTTCTTCCGCGGGCTGCTGGACGCGGGGGCAGCCGATATCACCCCCGGGATGCTGGTGGCTGCGGCCGAGGCGATTGCGAACCGGGTAGCTGACGATGAGCTCAACGCCAGCTACATCATTCCCAGCGTCTTCGACCCCCATGTTGCCGCCGACGTCGCCGCCGCCGTTTCCCATGCAGCCCACGCCGCCGCCGCAGCCGCGAAAGCCTGATTCACAGCCTAAGGAAAGGACCCGGACAATGGCCCTCATAGTCACAGACCAGCACCCGATCGCCCGCGCCGAAGAAATTCTGAGCCCAGAAGCATTGGCGTTCGTGGCTGAGCTGCACCGGCACTTCGCCGCCACCCGCACCGATCTACTCAAGGCCCGCCTGGTGAAGCGCGAGCACGTGGCCCGGACCGGGAAGCTTGATTTCCTGCCGGAGACCCGCGACATCCGGGAGGGCGACTGGAGAGTTGCCGCCGCCCCGGCAGCGCTGCAGGACCGC
>DASWAW010000089.1:0-1918 GCA_036390955.1 Arthrobacter sp. | reverse complement strand
CGGTGCTGTTCTCGGTTCCAACCTTGATGTAAGCCATGTCAGCGGTCCTCTCGGTACGGTTCGGAAGTCAGTTCGTTCAGGAGCGGCGCAGCGCTGGTGCCACTGTACGGAACCAACGCAGCCCGGCAACAGGGTGTTCCCGGGTCCGCATTTTTGCCTACTATACCCCTAGGGGTATAGTAGGAGTCACAGACCCACCTAAAGGAGAACCAGATGTGCCGACAGGTTGCATGCAAGAAGTGCGGTAAGACCACTTGGGCTGGCTGCGGCCAGCACGTTGACTCGGTCATGCGGGGCGTCAAGAGCGCCGACCGCTGCAAGGGTCACGAGGGTGAAGTCAGCACCAAGACCGGCTTCTTCGCCAAGCTGTTCGGCCGCTAAGACCGGTTCTCCAACTGGAACACAGAGCCCCCGCTGCACCTCGTGCCGCGGGGGCTCCGCCATGTTAAAAGCGCTGCTATGACAGCAGCGCCCGGGTGACAGCCTGCGTCAGCTGGTGGATCACGGCCAGGCGCTCCTCGCTCTCGCCATCCTCACCCGAGGTGTAGATGACCAACGCATAGGACCGCTCGCCGGACGTCAGGACCGCCGCGTCGTGGACGTAGCCCTCCACCTCGCCGTACTTGTGCTGCACCGTGATGTCCGGGCCGACCGCGGCCGCGATGAGCCGTTCGTTGTTGGTCTGCTGCATGTAGCCGAGCAGCTCCTGGGTGTGCTCCGCGTTGAGTAGCTTCCCGGTGGAGAGCTGCCGGAGCAGTTCCGCCATTTCGGCCGGCGTCAGCAGGTTCTGCTCCGGGTCGTAGCTGATCCCGATGGACGCGGCGTACTCGATCAGCGCGGGGTAGCCGATGTCCTGCATCAGCAGCAGCCAGGAGTCGTCGCTGCTGGTGTTGACCATCGCCTTGACCTGGAACGCGGCGTCGAAGCTCCCCAGCGGCACGTCCAGCGACTTCTCGCCGGTCTCCACCAGGTGGTAGTAGGCGGCCGCCGTGATGATCTTCGCGGTGCTGGCCGCCACGAATTCGGTCCCGTCGCCATAGCTGCGCGGCTCCCCGCCGTGGGTGTCCGCCAGTGCGACGCCGATCCGGTAGCCGGAGTTTTCGGCCAGGATCCGCTGGATCTCGGCGTCGAGGTCGACGGCGGCCTGCGCGGCCTGCGTCTCCGGGGCGTGCGTTTCCGAAGCCGGGGCGGGATGCTCCTGCCGCTGGTCCTGGGTGCCGGCCAGGAAGTCCGTCCCGGGAGCAGGACCGGTACGGACGACGGCGACCGTCACCAGACCCAGCAGGGCAAGGGCCGTAACAGCCCAGATCAGGAGCAGCTTCCGCCGGGGGGTGTTGGGGGAATCGGCGGCCGGACCGGATGGTCCCGAGGTGTTCACGGAGCAGGGCCTTTCACATCACAAAAAAGGGGGAGGGTTTCCTGCAATGTATGCCGGGCCGCGGGGCATGTCCAAAGGCCGCGCGGGACAGCACCAAGGTGAGGGCAAACTCCCAGCTGGGACGGTGCCGGGACGGACCGAGACGCGGGTGACGCCGCCCGTGGCGGCAGCACCATTAGGCTGGCAGCTATGCCGAAAATAACTGTCAGCCTGCCGGACGCGACCCTGCGCGAGTACCTGAAGCCCCACCCCGACGTCACCGTCCTGGAGTGGGACATGTCCGGGGAGCCGCCCCGGCCGCGCCTCGACATCGTGGTCCCGCCCTACATGGGCGGCACGCAGGTCCTCCGGGGCCTGGCAGCAGTGGAAACCGGGCTCGTGCAGAGCCAGTCGATCGGCTACGACGGCGTCGCGGAGTCGCTGCCCCCGGGCCGGGTGTTCGCCAACGCCGCCGGCGTCCACGAGACCTCCACCGCCGAACTGGCCCTGGCCCTGATCCTGGCCAGCCAGCGCGAGCTGCCGCGGCTGCTGCAGAACCAG
>DASWAW010000088.1:0-3671 GCA_036390955.1 Arthrobacter sp. | reverse complement strand
GCCGTCTCGCCCGCTTCGGGCTTGCCGCCGGGATGCATGAACTTGTCCGTGCCCCGCTTGCGGACAGTGAGCAGCCGTCCTGCCTCGTCGAAAACGCAGACCGCGGAAACAATGATGAGCGCGTTCATGCCGCGGGGTCCGTCGTGCGGCGCAGGACCGACGTGAGCAGCTGGTCTTTGGCCGGCCCGGTGACATCCCACTCGTAGCGGAATTCGTCCGGACCCGTTCGGGTGTAGTTCACGCGGTAGCTGTCCGGGTCGCACCAGTGCTGGTCCCGGCTGCTTTGCGGGCCGAAGCCCATGCGGTGGAACGGCCGGCCGTCCGGGAAGAACATGTCCATCGTGTCCGGTGCGCCGGTGGGCCGGAGCAGGTATTCCCGGCTGGCCGGGCCGGTGAAGGCTGAGCCGGCCGGTCCGCCAGGGACGGACGCCCAGGAGACGGTGCCCTCTTCGCGGAGGCGGAGGCCGCCGTCGTCGTCGGGTATTTCGGTGAAGCGGACGACGCCGGTGAAGGACCCCGCCGTCCCGGTGGACCGGTCCAGCAGGGTTCGTTCCACGGTCCAGCTGCCCAGCAGGAAGGCGCGGAGATCGAAGTCCGGAGCGTCGTCCGGGGACTGGGGGTTCAAGTGCCCTCGATTGGAATCGAACCAACGACACCGGCTTTAGGAGAGCCGTGCTCTATCCACTGAGCTACGAGGGCGGGAGTCCGTGCTGGACGGCGGTTAGCCGGCCCGTTCGGACACGGATATAAGCATACAAGGTGAGGGGCCGTACTACGCTCTTGGCATGGCCGCCCCCGCTGACTCGCAGTCCAAGGACATCATCTACCTCCCGGATGCGCCGTCCACGAGGTTTTACGTGGGCGCGCTGGCCCTGCTCAGCGTGCTGCAGTATTTCGTCGCGGAAGCCGCCGTGATCGGAGCGTGGGCGGGGCAGCAGCCGTACAGCCGCCGGACCGGCTTCATCAGCGACCTGGGCGCCGGGGGCTGCGGGGTTTTCGACGGCCGGGACGTCTGCTCGCCGGCCAACTTGCTGATGAACGCCTCGTTTGTGGTCCAGGGCACCGGCATGATGGTCGGCGCGGTCCTGCTCAGCGCCGCGCTGTTGTGCACGGCAGCGCGGCCCGCCGCACGGTTCACGCTGGTTCCGGCCACCCGGATCCCGTGGGCGGCCGCGGTCGCCGCGCGCGCGCTCACCGCCGCCGCCGGTGCCGGGACCGTCATTGTGGGGCTGGTCCCCGAGGACGCCGGCTCCGCGTGGCATGCGGCGGGCGCCATCATGTACTTCGCCGCGGGCGGCGTCGCCCTGGTGCTGCTGGGCTGGCTCTGGCTGCGGCAGGCGCCGCTGAGTTGGCTCATCATCGCGTGCGGCCTGGTGTCCCTTGGCGCCCTCACCGCCGGGGCCGTGACGGGGATGGACGTGCCGGAGCCGGGCACCCTGGAGCGGCTGATGGGCTACCCCATCACGATCGGCACGTCCGTGGTCGGGCTGGTGGTGGCGCAGCGGGTGGGCAGGGAGCGCACGCTCCGGCGGCTGGCCAGGGAAGCACGGGGTCCGGGCGCTTAAGCGCCGGCGGCCGGCTCCTGCCCGGCCGGGCGCAGCAGTTTCCGGGTGTCTTATGTCTCAAAGTGGCCCGGGCGTCGATTATCATAAGGGCATTCACTGGAACATTCCGGTGCAGCATGCGCGACATGACTCCAGCGCATGACGAATGGCCGACCCTGGAGTCCTTTGGGGACGAATGTCTGTTGAGCTAGTCTTGCGGCGCTTTGATGCAGCGACCGCCGTCGCGGGCTTGGGCGATGGCGTTGTTCACCATGACGACCAGGCTCTGGCCGGCAAACGGGTTGTGCCGCTCCAACGCTGGGCTGAGTCCCAATGACGGTCGAGGCGGTGGCCTGGCCCGATGAACGGATCCCCGAGGAGACCACGGGGGCCGGTTTTCCCGGGCTGGCGACGACGCCCGCGGCTGCCCCGATCGGCGTCCGCATGCGCGATGGCGGCATCATCGAAGTCGCGCTCCCGGCCAACGAGGAAATCGAGGGCCCTGCGGCCCGCGTAGCCGGCGCCGCGGTCCGCGCCCTGGCCAACGGCCGCCGCTTGCCCGTGCTGCTGGTCATCACGGGTGTGCTCGGCCTCAGCCTCGAGGCACGCCACGTCTACACCACCTCCATCGCGGCGTCCGCGTTCGCCCTTGTGGGCGAAAGCCCCGTCGACCGCGTGATCGCGCACTACCTGTTGCGGTCGAAGACCGAGACCATCCCGGCGCAGTTCTTCATGTCCGAAGCTGAGGCCATCGATTGGTTAGGGCATTACACGAGTGAACACTGATCCGCCGGACCCCCGGCTGCACGCCCTCGTTGAGGGCATCGTCCGCATCGCGGGCGGTGACTTGACGACCAGGATTCCCCACTCCGGTGCCCGGGACGACGTCGCCGCGGTCATTGCGGGGATCAACCTGATGGCGGACGACCTGCAGACCATTTACCAGGAACTTGAGGAACGTGTCGAGAGCCGGACGGCGATGCTGCGCGACGCCCAGGTCGAGCTTGAACGGATGGCGCTGACCGACCCGCTGACCCAGCTGGCCAACAGGACGGCGCTGAACTCGGTGCTGAGCCATGCCCTTGCCGAGACCTCCCGCGGCGAATTGCCGCCGGCGCTGCTGGTCCTCGATCTCGACTCCTTCAAGGGCATCAACGACACGCTGGGCCACAGCGCCGG
The DNA here is from genome assembly GCA_036390955.1 of Arthrobacter sp. Classification (GTDB taxonomy): domain Bacteria; phylum Actinomycetota; class Actinomycetes; order Actinomycetales; family Micrococcaceae; genus Arthrobacter. Next base: position 948 of record DASWAW010000088.1, on the reverse strand, counting down.
CGACGATGTCCTCCGGGTGATCTCGCGGCGGCTGCAGCAGGCGGTCCGCGAGACGGACACGGTCGCACGCCTCGGTGGCGACGAATTCGCCGTGATGCTGCCGAAGTCCAATCTGGTCCGGGCCCGGCGGGTCGCCAACAGGATCCTCAAGGCCCTCGGGGAGAGCCTGGAAATCGGGGATCTGCGCATTACCTGCGGCACCAGCATCGGACTGCGGGTCGCGGAGCCCGGTCAGTCAGTCGACGATCTGGTGATGGAGGCAGACACGGCGATGTACGCGGCCAAGGCCCAGCCGCACAGCAGCATCAAGGTGTTCGAACCGGCGTTGCTCTATGCCCGCCGGCTCCAGAGCGTCATGATCACCGAATTGCGCGAGGCCATCCGGCAGGACCAGCTCACGCTGCACTATCAGCCTGTGGTGGACCTTGCCACCGCACGGATCGAGGGCGTGGAAGCGCTGGTGCGCTGGAACCACCCGGAGCGCGGGCTCCTGATGCCCGATTCGTTCATCCCGCTGGCTGAAGAGACGGGAATGATCGTGGACCTGGGCCATTGGGTATTGCAGAACGCCGTACGCCAGCTGCGGCACTGGCAGCAGGAGCTGAACGTCGACAAGAGCTTCAATGTCCGCGTCAATATCTCCACGACGGAGTTGCAGAACCTCGACTTGATCGAAAACGTCCGCGACATCCTCCGCGAAACAGGGGTCGACGCCGCCAACCTCATCGTCGAGCTCACGGAGTCCATGGCCATAAACGGCGGGGACGTGGACAAGTATTCATTGAGCGGGCTGCGGCGCTTGGGGGTGCAGCTTGAAATCGATGACTTTGGCACCGGCTATTCCTCCATCAGCTACCTGCGGAAGCTGCCGGTCAACGTGGTCAAGATCGACAAGAGCCTGATCGACGGGCTCGGCTCAGACGAGGAGCAGAGCAACTTCGTCGCGGC
>DASWAW010000087.1:0-7224 GCA_036390955.1 Arthrobacter sp. | reverse complement strand
TTCGGAAGTGGTTCCGCATACCTACAGCACCGAGCAACTGCTGGCCAAGAATCCCGCCGCGATCATCCTCTCCGGCGGCCCCGCGAGTGTCTACGCCGAAGGTGCCCCCAGCGTCGGCGCGGAGCTGTTCGACGCCGGCGTGCCGGTCTTCGGCATCTGCTACGGCTTCCAGGCGATGGCCAACGCCCTCGGCGGCAAGGTGGCCCAGACCGGCCTTCGCGAGTACGGAGCCACCGAGACCACCACCCTCGGCGAAGGCCGCTCCATCCTGGACGGCATGCCCCAGCACCAGAGCACCTGGATGAGCCACGGCGACTCGGTGCACGAGGCCCCGGAAGGCTTTGAGGTCCTCGCGACGACCGCAGGAGCCGAGGTCGCCGCCTTCGCCAACGAGGAGAAGCGCCTCTACGGTGTGCAGTGGCACCCGGAGGTGAAGCACTCGGCCTATGGCCAGCAGGTGTTGGAGAACTTCCTGTTCAAGGGCGCCGGGCTGGAACCGAACTGGACCGCGGGGAACATCCTCGAGGAGCAGGTCGACCGGATCCGCGCACAGATCGGCGATGCCCGGGTCATTTGCGGCCTGTCCGGCGGCGTTGACTCCGCCGTGGCCGCCGCCCTGGTCCAGCGCGCCGTCGGCGACCAGCTGACCTGTGTCTTCGTGGACCACGGACTGCTGCGCGAGGGCGAAGCCGAACAGGTCGAACGCGACTTCGTGGCCGCCACCGGCGTCAAGCTCTACGTCGCCAACGAGCAGGAGCGCTTCCAGTCGGCCCTGGCCGGCGTCAGCGACCCGGAGACCAAACGCAAGATCATCGGCCGCGAATTCATCCGCGCCTTCGAGGAAGCCGAACTGGCGATCATCGCCGAGGCAGCCGCGCACGGCGAAAAGATCAAGTTCCTGGTGCAGGGGACCCTGTACCCGGACGTCGTGGAATCCGGCGGCGGCGAAGGTGCCGCGAACATCAAGAGCCACCACAACGTGGGGGGCCTGCCGGAGGACCTGCAGTTCGAACTCGTCGAACCGCTGCGCGCCCTGTTCAAGGACGAGGTACGCGCCGTCGGCGCCCAGCTCGGCCTGCCGCAGGAAATCGTCGGACGCCAGCCGTTCCCCGGACCGGGCCTCGGCATCCGGATCGTCGGCGAAGTCACCAAGGAGCGGCTGGACCTGCTGCGCAAGGCGGACGCCATTGCGCGGGCGGAACTGACCGCTGCCGGACTCGACAACGAGGTCTGGCAGATGCCGGTGGTCCTGCTGGCGGACGTGCGCAGCGTCGGCGTCCAGGGCGACGGCCGCACCTACGGCCACCCGATCGTGCTGCGCCCCGTATCGTCCGAGGACGCGATGACCGCGGACTGGTCGCGGCTGCCCTACGATCTGTTGGCCAGGATCTCCAACCGCATCACCAACGAGGTGGACGGTGTGAACCGCGTCGTGCTCGACGTGACCAGCAAACCGCCGGGAACCATCGAGTGGGAGTAGCCTGGTAACAGGCAGGGAAATGGTCGGCCTCCTGTGGGGGCCGGCCATTTTGCGTATACCCCGCGCCTTGCCGGCAGGGATTCGGGCAGCCCACTGGCCGGGGACGGCGATCCTGTTAATTCCCGTTGAATTTGGGCCCCGCCAGTGTTGCGGAGCCTCACCGGGACCGGATTCGGGCTACCCTCGAAAGCATGCCGGTATGGTCCAGGACGTCCCGCGCGAGCACGGATAACGTGAGCAAAGTAAACGCGAGCACAGAAAAGAAGGCAGCAGTGTCAGTTGGTCAAGGCCACCCCGAGGGCTCCGAGGAGCTCAGGAAATGGCTGTCGGGGCTCAAGCCCGTCACCGGAGCAGACACCATGCTGCGCTTCACCAAGACGCCCGAGGGCTCCATCGATCTGACCCATGCCCATCCCTCGGGCCTGGCGCAGTTGATGGCCGGCCGGCGCACCAGGCTCTCCACGCTGATCCGTGACCACCAGCAGTACGTCGTCGCAGCGCGGGCGTCCCGGAACCTGCGGTCCAAGATCTTCGAACTCACGAATGACCGCGGCATCGACGCGGGCTACTTCTCGGCAGGCACGGTCGTCTGGACCTCCGCCGTTGGAGGCAAACCCCAGCGCGTCTCGGCCCCGGTCATGCTGACCGCCATCTCCCTCACGGTCCGCCCGGGCGAGGACGACTACGAACTGCAGCTGACCGAGCAGGCCAAAATCAACCCTGCCCTGATCCGGCACCTGAAGAACATCCACGGGATCGTCTTCGACGTCAACGCCGTCACCCGCATGGCGTACAGCACCGCCCGGTTTGATCCGCAGCCGGTCCTCGACCGCCTCGGCACGCTCATCCAGCCGATCCACGGCGCCGAGGTCGAGCACAACCTTCTGGTCTCCACCTTCGCCGACCTGTCCGGGAGCCTCGACGACCCGTGGATCAACGAGAACCATCCCCTCGTGGCGGCGCTGGCGCGTGCCGCCGACGGCGGCGTGGTGGAAATTCCCGAGCTCAAGCCCGGCCGTTTCCCGAGCACCGACGAGCGGGATCCCGCCGACGAACTGCTGCTGCTCGACGCCGATACCGACCAGCAGTACGTCGTCGACGCCGTCCGGGCCGGGGACTCGCTTGTGGTCAGCAGCCCGCCGGGCACCGGCCAGACCCAGACCGCCATCAACACCATCGGAGCCCTCGTCGATCAGGGCAAAACCGTCCTGGTGGTGGGGGACCGGCGTGCCAGCCTGGGCGAGATCTCCGCGCAGCTGGACACCCTCGGGCTGGACTCGACCCTGTTCCAGCTCGCCGGCAACGCCACGCCGCTGCAGCTCAAGGGCCAGCTGGTGCGCGCCATCGTGCGCAACGAGAAATCGCTTGAGCCGCAGCTCAGCAACCTGCACACCACGCTGATCGAGCACCGCCACGCCCTCCGGGACCACGTCGCCTCACTGCACAACGTCCGCCAACGCTGGGGCTGCTCGCCGTACGAGGCCATGCAGTCGCTGGCCGAGCTGACCTCCATCCAGCCTGCACCCGCCACGACCGTGCGGCTCAAGCGCAGCGTGCTGGACAGCATCCGGGACCGCCAGGAACTGGCCGGGCGGCTCCGCCGGGCGGCCGAGCTGGGAAGCTTCAGCCGGGCCTCGACGACGAGCCCCTGGCACGGCGCCCGGCTCCTGACCCGCAAGGAAACCCAGGAGGCCCAGCAGGTCGCCCAGTCGGTCGCCGGGAAGCTGCCGGAACTGCGCGAGCTGATGAACGGCGTCGCCGACCACGCCGAGATCCGCCTGGGCCGCACCTTCACCGAGTGGGGCGACCAGGTTGAACTGCTGGTCGCGGTGCGCGAAAGCCTCGACAAATTCACCCCGGATATCTTTGACCGTCCGGTCCACGACCTCATCTCCGCCACCGCCGCCTCATCCTGGCGCCGCGAACGGAACATCGAGATGCCGTCCATGCAACGCTCCCGCCTGCGCCGCGTGGCGAAGGAATACGTCCGTCCCGGCGTCCACATCGCCGACCTGCACAGCTCCCTGGTCCTGGTCCAGGAGCAGCGGGCCGCGTGGGCGGACTACGCCACGACGCAGCGCCACCCGGCCGTCCCGTCCGGGCTCGGGGAGATCATTTCCCTGTACCGCGAGCTGGAGGCGGAGCTGGCCGAGCTAGGCCAGGCCGTCAGGCACACCGCGGCCGGCGGCAACTTGCACGGCACGCCCTATGAGGAACTCATGGAGCGGCTGGAACGGCTGGTTGCCGACACCGGCACGCTCGAGACGCTGCCGGAGCGCACGCTCCTGGTGGAAAACATGCGCGAACACGGCCTCGGTGAACTCCTCGCCGATCTTGCCGAGCGCGAGGTGCCCGCAGAGTCCGTGGCCACGGAGCTGGAGCTTGCCTGGTGGCAGTCGGCGCTGGAAGCGATGATCAGCGGGGACGACTACCTGGCCATGTCCGACGGCGACGCCCTGCGCCAGCTCGAAGCCGAGTACCGTCTCGCGGACAACGCCCACATCGCCAGCGGTGCGGCACGCCTGCGCTGGAACCTTGCCGAACGCTGGCGGGCGGCCATCGCGGAGCACCCGCGCCAGGCCGAGCTGCTGCGCAGCCTGCTCAAGGACGGACGGGTCACCCTGGCGGCCCTGACCGGCCAGGCCGCGGAACTGCTGCCAATGCTGGTGCCGGTGTGGTCGGTCAGCCCCTATCTCCTGACCGCGGTTTTGCCGGTGGAGCAGAGGTTCGACGCCGTTGTCATCCTGGACGCCGAAGCGACGTCGCTACAGGCTGTCCTGCCGGCCATCGCCCGCGCCCAGCAGGTCATCGCCTTCGGTGACGACCGGATTGCCAGCCCGCGGACCTTCACCGTCGGCGTGGAGCGGCTTGCCGCCGGCGAGAGCTCCCACCAGGGGGTGGAGAGCGCTTACAAGGCACTCTCTGCCGTGCTGCCCGGCTGGAACCTGCGGACCATCTACCGCGCCGTTGATGAAGACCTCGTGCGGCAGCTGAGCCGGGGATTCTACGACGGCGGACTGCGGCGGTTGCCCGAAGGCCAGTCCGCTACCGGGCTGGACCGGGCCCTGACGGTGGAGTACCTGCCGGACGGCACAGGACTTCCCAGTGCCGACCAGGACGGTGTCGAATCCGTGGTCGCTGAAGTGAACCGGGCCGTGGAGCTTGTCTTCGAACACGCCCGGCTGCGGCCGCGGACGTCCCTGGCCGTCGTGACAGGCAGCCTGCGGCACGCGGCCCGGATCGGCGAGTCCATCCGGCTGCAGCTGCCGAACTATCCGCTGCTGGCGAGCTTCTTCACCGCCGGGGATGAATCCTTCCGGGTGGTCGACCTGGAACGCGCCCAGGGTCTGGTCCGCGACCATGTGATCTTCTCCCCGGGCTACGGCCGCACCCCCCACGGCCGTGCGCTCCACAGCCTGGGCCCGCTGTCCGCGGACGGCGGGCGGGCCAAGTTTGCCCTCGCCATGACAAGGGCACGCCGGTCGCTGCACGTGCTGAGCTGCTTCCGTCCCGAGGACCTCGACGTTACCCGGCTGAGCCACGGCGCGGTGGACTTCTACGAGCTGCTGGACCGTGAAATCGCGGGCAACTCCGACCTCGGCAGCCCGGCTTCCCGGGCGGCCGCCAGCGAACAGGCCCTCGGAGCCGACCCCCTCGTGGCGGACCTCGGCGACCGGTTGAGGGCCCGGGGTGCCCGCGTCTGGCACCAGTACGACGGTGCCCTGAACATGGTGGCCGCGGCCGACCCGCTGAGCACGATCGGACAGGACGATGCCGAGATTCCCCGGCCGGTGGCCATTGAGTCCGACGGCACCGAGCAGTACCGCAGGCTGACCGTGCGTGAACGCAGCAGGCTCCGCCCGCAGCTCCTCGAGCGACTCGGCTGGCGCTACATGCCACTATGGACCATAGAGGTCTTCACCGATCCTTCGGCCTGCGCCGACCGTATCGGCGGATACCTGGGTTTGGAAAAGCCGGCCGTGACGCACCGGCAGCCGGCGTCGCCGGGTTTCTTCGACGACGACGTCGAGAACCTGGCCGTCAACGAAGCGCAGGCCTCGGACGGGCGGACCTCGTCCGGAGGGCCGGACAGCGCGGAACAGAACAGATCAGATCAGGGCAGTAAGGAGGCCGGCGGCATGAATGCTGACGGTGACAGCCGGAACAACGGCGAGGTCGGAAACAAGGGCGACGTCCGGAACAACGGCGAAGTGCAGAACAATGACGAAGTCCAGAACAACGGCGAAGTGCTGAACGGCGACCCATCCCGTGAGGGCGTCAGGGATGGCGCACCGCAGGCGGCCGACCCGGCGGAGGTCCCGGCCGGAGTGCTGCCGAACAAGGCCGCGGAAGACGATCCGCGGCGCTGGGGAGATGAGCCCGGCGGCTACGACCACGACTCCTGGCTGCAGGAACAGAAGCCCCCGCACTGGGGCTAGGGACGCTCTGGCCCCCCGACGGGGCAAAGTGGCACTGCACTAAGCCGGAGCATGGTTCCGGCGGAGCCCCGCGGGGCGAACCCTAGCCTGGGGCGGCGCCGACGAGAACAAAGAACAGCTTTCCCTGGGTGGAAGCACCGGCGAGGCGACGCGCCTGCTCGGCATCGGCAGATACGACCAGGAGCCCCTCGGTTTCCCCGGTCGCCAGCCACGGTCCGGCCCCGCTGCCGTGCCCGGAGGTCCACAGCACCGGCACCGCGGCGGCGAGGACCTGGGACGCCGCCGGCTGGTCAAAACCGTTGCCGCTGGTCATCACCACGTTAACGAGTTGCCCGGGGGAGAGCAGCTGAATTGAGGCAGGATCTGCCATCCGGAGCGGCACTGCGGCTGAGCCCGGCGGGCTCCCCGCCAGCAGTCCGGGGCCCAGGAGCTGGGAGTCGGACACCAACTGTCCCCTGCGGAGCGCTACAGCCAACTGCTTGCCCTGCAGGGAATCGGAGCTGCCGTAGCTGCCCTCGGGCACGAGGCCGCGGGGCACACTCAGCACCGTCAGATCGTCCGGGAGGAGTGTCTTACCGGCCGGAAGATCCCGCGCGGCAGCGAGGGCGGAGACAGTGTAGGCCGGCGCCGGTGTCAGCTGTTCCACGGTGAGGCCGGCGGCGACGCACAGCAGCAATGCCACCGCCAGCCGCCGGTGCCGGTTCAGCCACCGGGCCAGCCGACGGGACGACCGCCCAGGAGGTCTGGCTCCGTACGGCGGGCTTCCGGAGTTCGGCCGTGGTGAGCGGCCCCGTTTGGAACGGCCAATCCTGAGAATCACGGAAGAGCGCCAAGCGCCACGTGAATAGACGCCCAAAAACGCGGCGGGGAAGATGCCGAAGGGCGGTGCGGAAGCTGCAGAAGTGGCCATAGCCTGACGCTACGCATCCGCGGGGGCGCAGGGCAGGCGCGGCTGCGGCTATGTGGACAAACCTGCCCGGGCAGCCAGAAGATGGCGGCCAGCGGACGGCGGCCAGTAGACCGCGGCATGGGCACGGCCTTTCGGCCGGCGGACCGCGCCGTGGTCACAGGCCCGGAGGCGAGTCCTAGCTTGCGGAAGCTGCGGCGGGCGCCGGGGTTGCTGCCGGCGCGGGAGCCGGGGCCGGAGAGACGGTACTGCTGCCCTTGGCGTCGCGGGAGTCGGTCCGGTAGAAGCCGGAACCCTTGAAGACGACGCCGACGCTGTTGAACTTCTTGCGAAGGGTCCCCTGGCACTCCGGGCAGGACGTGAGGGAGCTGTCGGTGAACGACTGCACGATCTCGAAG
>DASWAW010000086.1:0-5408 GCA_036390955.1 Arthrobacter sp. | reverse complement strand
GATTCGCCGACAATGCCGCGCACGTCGTAGGCCTTGAAGGAGGCCGAGAGGTCAAAAGTCTTTGTCTGGTCCATAGTCACGCGTCTTATCTTACGTGGACGGCCGAATCTTACGGGGAAGGCCGGATCGTGCCGTGACGGGGCATCCGTGTGGGCTTCCGGCCGCCGGACCGCGGGCGGATCCGCTGTGATTGTCCACATACGGGCGCCCGCGGCTTCGCGGCTGTCGGAGGGGGCTGGGATACTGAAGCAATGGCCAATAACCAGAACGCTGCAGTCCTTTCCGTTTCCGCTGATCCCGCCGGAGGCGCCGGTTCCGCCGTTTCGGCCGGGGTTCCCGGGACCCGGGAGCAGGCCCAGGAAGTGCTGCGCGAGCTGGTCGGGCACCCGGCCGCGGAGTTCCACGACGGCCAGTTCGAGGCCATCGAGGCCCTCGTCGACGGCGGCCGGCGGGCCCTCGTTGTGCAGCGCACGGGCTGGGGAAAGTCGGCGGTGTACTTTGTCTCGTCCCTGCTGCTCCGGCGCCGCGGCGCCGGGCCCACCCTGATTGTTTCCCCGCTGCTGGCCCTCATGCGTGACCAGGTGGCCGCCGCGGCGCGGGCCGGGGTCCGGGCAGTGGCCATCAACTCCGCCAACCAGCTGGAATGGGACACCGTCCGCGAACAGCTTGCGGCGGATGAGGTCGATGTCCTGCTGGTTTCGCCGGAGCGGCTCACGAACCCCTCGTTCCGGGAGAACCAGCTCCCCGAGCTGATCCGCCGCACCGGGCTGCTGGTGATCGATGAGGCGCACTGCATCTCGGACTGGGGCCACGACTTCCGTCCCGACTACCGGCGCATCGCGGACCTGATCACCCAGCTGCCGGAATCGGTTCCGGTGCTGGCCACCACCGCCACGGCCAACTCCAGGGTGGTCCACGACATCGAGGAGCAGTTGGGGGAGGGGGTGCTGACCATCCGCGGCGCCCTGGGCCGCGAATCGCTGCGGCTGGGCGTGCTGCGCCTGCCGGACTCCCGCGACCGGCTCGGCTGGTTGCTCACGCACCTCAAAGACCTGCCCGGCAGCGGCATCATTTACACCCTGACGGTTTCCGCCGCCGAGGACACCGCACGGCTCCTGGCCGAGGCCGGCCACGAGGTGCTCGCCTACACCGGGCGCACCGACCCCGCGGACCGGGAACGCGCCGAGCAGCTCCTCAAGGACAACCAGGTCAAGGCCCTCGTCGCGACCTCGGCACTCGGCATGGGCTTCGACAAGCCGGACCTTGGCTTTGTGGTCCACCTGGGGGCGCCGTCCTCGCCCGTGGCCTATTACCAGCAGGTCGGCCGTGCCGGCCGTGGCGCCGCCAACGCCGACGTGCTGCTGCTGCCCGGTTCCGAGGACCGCGACATCTGGCAGTACTTCGCCACCGCCTCGATGCCCTCGGAGCAAAAGGCCGGTGCGGTGCTGACCGCGCTCGCCGAAGCGGGGACCGCCGTGTCCACCGTGGCGCTGGAGGCCCGCGTGGATCTGCGCCGCACGCCGCTGGAGCTGCTGTTGAAGGTCCTGGCGGTCGACGGCGCCGTGGAGCGTGTGGGCGGCGGCTGGCGTTCCACCGGCCAGCCGTGGACCTACGACGCCGAGCGGTACAGCCGGATCGCGGAGGCCCGGGTGGACGAGCAGGACTCCATGGTCATCTACCAGGACACCGCCGGTTGCCGGATGGAATACATCACCTCCGTCCTCGACGACGAGACCGCCCGCGCCTGCGGCCGCTGCGACAACTGCGCCGGACAGTGGTTCCCGGCGGACATTGCCGCCGCGGCCACCGAAGCGGCGGGCCAGACGCTGAGCCGCGCCGGTGTCCTGCTGGAACCCCGGCTGCAGTGGCCCAGCGGCATGGACCGGCTGGGCGTGCCCGTGAAGGGCAAGATCAAGCCCGAGGAAAACGTCGCCGGCGGCCGTGCACTGGCACGGCTTACCGACCTGGGCTGGGGCGGCGCCCTGCGCGAGGCCTTCGCCGCCGGAGCCCCCGACCGTACCGTGGACCCCGGCATGCTGCAGGCGTGCGTCCAGGTGCTGCGCGAGTGGGGCGCCGGTGACGCCCGCACCCCGGGCTGGAGCGGGGCAGGCCGGCCCGCCGCCATCATCAGCGTCCCGTCCCGCGGCAAGCCGGCCCTGGTGGACTCGCTGGCCCGGGGCATCTCGGAGATCGGCCGGATCCCGTACCTGGGACAGCTCCAGCTTGAACACGGCGGACCGACCGGCGGCCGCGGCGGCAACAGCGCCTACCGGCTCGCCGGGGTCTGGGAACGCCTCGTCGTGGGGCCGGAGCTGGAAGCGGCCCTGGCCGGGATGCAGGGCCAGAGCGTGATGCTGATCGACGACCTGGTCGACAGCCGCTGGACCGTGACCGTCGCGGGCCGGGCCCTCAGGCTCGCGGGCGCCGGCGCGGTGCTGCCGCTGGTGCTTGGCCAGGCCGGCTGACCTCGGCCCCGGCGTGGCGGGGCAGCGTCAAGCTGTCCAGGGTGCTCAGGAGCATGACCACCGCAATGGCCAGAAACGCCGCGCGGTACGGGGCGGCCGGATCCCCTCCGGCCGCCCCTGCCGCGCCCAGTAGCGGCCCGCCCGCCTCGTAAACCCGGATCAGCAGGGCCCCGATGGCGATCCCGGCCGCCGTCGCAAGCTGCACAAGGGTCGCGGAAACGGCGTTGGCGGACGGCAGCTGGGCGGGCACGACGTCGGCGTACTGTACCGAGGCGTAGGCCGAAAACCCGATGGACCGGAAGGCTCCGCTGGCCACGAGCAGGGCGAAAATCAGCGGCTGCGGGGTGCCGGCGTCGAGCATGGCGCACAGCACAAAGGTGGCCGCCGATGCCAGGGACGCGAAGACGAGCACCGGTTTGAAGCCGAAGCGCCGGATAAGCGGGGTCGTGGCCGGTTTGATCCCGATGTTGCCGATGAACACCGCCGCCACGAGGACCCCCGCGTGCAGCGGATCCCAGCCAAAGCCGTTCTGGAACATCAGCGGTAGCAGGAAGGGCACCGCACTGATGGTGAGGCGGTAGATGAAGCCGCCGGTCGCCGTGGCGCGGAAGGTCCGGGTCGAGAAAACAGCCAGGTCGAACAACGGGGAGCGGGCCCGCCGCATCCACCAGACGGCAGTGACCAGGAACAGCAGCCCCGCGGTGATGCTGGCAGCCGCCAGGGCGCCGGAGTCGCGGCCGCCGGCCAGCTCCAGGCCCACCACAACGGACCCCACGCCCAGGGTCGTGAGGGCCAGTCCCGGCCAGTCCAGGCGCCGGGCGCGGTCACCCGGGGCGGCCGGGACCAGCCGCAGTGCCGCGAGGAACGCCGCGAGTCCGAGCGGGAGATTGATCAGGAAGATCCAGTGCCAGGACAGGAACGTGGTGAGCGCGCCTCCCACCAGCGGGGCGAGGACCGGCGCCAGCAGGCCGGGCCACACCAGATAGGCCGTGGCACGGAGCAGGTCCCGTTTGGCCGTTCCGCGCAGCACCACGAGCGTGCCCACCGGGACCATCATGGCGCCGCCCGCGCCCTGCAGCACCCGGCTCAGGGTCAGCATGGTCAGGTCCTGGCTGAGCGCGCACAGCAGCGAGGCCACCGTAAACGTCGCAATCGCCAGGCAGAACACCCGCCGCGCCCCGACCCGCTCGGCCAGCCAGCCGCTGAGCGGGATTCCCATCGCCACGGTCATGAGGTAGGCGGTCATGGTGATGTTGACGTCCGCTGACGGGACGGCGAAGTCCGCCGCGATGCTGGGGATCGCGGTGGTCAGGACGGTGCCGTCCAGGAACTCCATAAAGAACGTGGCAGCGACGAGCAGGGCCAGCCGGGGGCTCCAGGTGTCCGCGGCGCTAGAAGGCACGGCCGGATTCCTGCCGGCCGGATTCCAGCACTGCCATGGCCGCGTTGTGCCCGCCGATGGCGCTGACGGCACCGCCGCGCCGGGCGCCCGAGCCGCAGAGCAGGATCTGCGGGTCATCCGTCGCGACGCCCCAGCGCTGCGCCGGGGTGTCCCGGGGCGCATCGTCCTCGACGAAGGGCCAGTCGAGGCCGCCGTGGAAGATGTTGCCCCGCGGCATGCCGACGGCCCGCTCGATGTCCAGGGTCGTCTTGGTTTCGATGCAGGGCACTCCGTCCGGGCCGGTCAGCAGGAGCTCCTCGATGGGTTCGGCCAGGACAGAGTTCAGCGATTTCAGGACAGCTGCCTGGAGTTCCGCCCGGCGCTGGTCGTTGTTCTCCGGCGTGATCAGCCGGTCCGGGACGTGCAGGCCGAACACGGTGAGGGTCTGCGCCCCGGCCGCCTGCAGCTCCGGGGACAGGATGCTGGGATCGGTGAGGGAGTGGCAGTAGATCTCACAGGGCAGCGGGTCGGGGATGGTCCCGGCCGCGGCGGCGAGGTAGGCGGCGTCGAGCTGGGAGAAAGTCTCGTTGATGTGAAACGTCCCGCCGAAGGCCGCTTCCGGGCTGACGCTCTGATCCAGGAGCCGGGGCAGGCGCGTCAGCAGCAGGTTGACCTTGACCTGGGCACCCTCCCGGAGATGGTTCGGGTTCTGCGTGGCGGGTGTGGCCGCGTCGGAGCTCCGAAGCCGGTCCAGCACGATCGGGGCCACGTTGGCGAGGACCCAGGACGCAGTGGCGGTGTGTTCCGCGCCGTCGTGCCGGTAGCTGACCATCCCGCCCGGGCGGACGGCCGTGACCTCGGCGGATGTCAGAATAGTCGCCCCGGCCTCGCGGGCGGCCCGTTCCAGTTCCCCGGAGACTGCGCCCATGCCGCCCACGGGCACGTCCCAGTCGCCGGTTCCGCCGCCGACCAGGTGGTACAGGAAGCAGATGTTCTGCTGCAGATCCTCGTCGCCGGCCCGGGCGAAGGTCCCGATCAGGGCGTCCGTGAGCACCACGCCGCGGACCAGGTCGTGCTGGAGTTCCGTGGCGATGGTTTCCCCGATGGGGCGTTCGATCATGGCGTGCCACGGCCCTTCCGCCCCGGCCCGGGCTGCGAGGTTCCTTGCCTCGGAGCGGGTCGGCAGCGGCGAGGTCATGGTGGGCCAGAGGGCTTCGGTGAGTTGGCGGCAGCCGGCGTAGAAATCGGTAAAGGCCTGGAATTCGCCGTCGGGCGCCCCGACCGCGGCGAAGGACGCCGCGGTGGCCGCCGCATCCCCGTTGTCGATCAGCAGGGCCGCGCTTCCGTTGTGCGGGTCGGGCGTGTAGGACGAATACCGCCGCCGCGCCAGCCGGATGTGCAGGCCCAGGTCGTCGATGACTTGCTGCGGGAGGAGGCTGACGAGGTAGGAATACCGCGAGAGGCGCGCGTCGACGCCGTCGAACGCCTGGGCGGACACCGCGGCGCCGCCGGGATGCTCAAGCTTCTCCAGCAGCAGGACCGTCCGGCCGGCCTGGGACAGG
>DASWAW010000085.1:0-1553 GCA_036390955.1 Arthrobacter sp. | reverse complement strand
AGCCGTGAGTTTTCCCGACACCGCGCCCTTGAAGGTGTAGGTCGCCGCGTTGGCAGGGACCGCCCCGGCGATCAGACCCGCGGCGACGAGTACGACGGCGGCCAGGTACGCAACTGCCTTGCTCAACGCCCCCGGCCGGATAGGCGGTTTAATTTGTGGCAAGTAAGTGGCAGCGTTCAACAACGGCATGTGATAGGTCCTTTTCCCCCAGAAACGGACCGACCGGTCCACGGTCATCGTATGCGGGAAGTGAAGCCGCCGCGATGGGTAGTTGTCCCCGGCATACCCGGACCGGCTGGCCGGCGCAGCACACCGCAAGCCCTAACGCGACGAGTTCGCCGGAAACTCTCCACTTCGGGGGATTCCCGGCGAACTCGAGGGTCTCCGGCGACTTGGGTCCTGGGCCGCAGGAACGCCCGTATCAGCTGCCCGAGTGCGCCTGCAGGAAGCTGTAGACCTCGGTCTCGTCCACGCCGGGGAACGCGCCCGGCGGCATCGCGGCAAGCAGGTGCGAATGCGCCCGCGCGGAGGGCCAGGCGTTGCCTGCCCACTCCGAGGTCAGGGCCGCCGGGGGACGCCGGCAGCAGCTTTCATCCGGGCAGGTCGACTTGGACCGCTCGGTCGTGTCGCGGCCGCGGAACCACTTCACCTGGGCGTAGGGCACACCCACGGAAAGCGAGAACTCACCGTTGGCGGAGCGCTCCGTCCGCGCCGTGCACCAGAAGGTCCCGGCCGGGGTATCGGTGTACTGGTTGTACGCGCTGAACTTGTCCGGCACGTCGAACACCACACGGGAGGTCCAGTTCTTGCAGGACGGCTGGCCCTCGATGGCACCGGTGTGGTCCTGCGGGAACGTCACACCGTCGTTCTCATAGGCCTTGTAGATGATGCCGCTCTTGTGGGTCTTCTGGAAGTGTGTCCGCAGGTCCAGGTGCTGGGTGGCGAGGTTGGTGAAGCGGTGCGCGGCGGTCTCATACGACACGGCGAAGGCGTCCCGGATGTCCTCCACTGCGATTTCCCTGGCCTGCTTGGCCTTCTGCAGGAACTCCACGGTGGCCTGCTCCGGCAGCAGGAGCGCGGCGGCGAAGTAGTTCGTGGCCACCCGCTGCATCAGGAAGTCACCGTAGTTCGTGGGGGTCTGGTGGCCCAGCACATAGTGGCCCAGCGCCTGCAGCAGCACCGAACGCGGGTCGTGGTCGCTGCGCGCGTTCTGGGTGAGGTAAATCCGGCGGTTCTTCAGGTCGGTCACCGAGCGGGTGGAGTGCGGCAGGTCGCCCACGTGGTGGAGGCTGAACCCGAGGTGCCCGGCGATGTCGGCGATGACGTGATGGGACAGCGGGCCGCTGGTGTGCCCCACGGAGGCGAGGACCTTCTGCGCCTCCGCCTCGTACTCCGGGAAGTAGTTGTTCCGCTCGCGCATCATGGCGCGCAGTTCGCCGTTCGCGCGGCGGGCCTCTTCCGGCGTCGCGACCTGCTCGTTGAGGCGGCGTTCCAGCTCGTGCTGCAGACCCACCATGGACTCCAGCACGTCCATCGGGAGCCGCGAACTGATG
>DASWAW010000084.1:0-2261 GCA_036390955.1 Arthrobacter sp. | reverse complement strand
GGCGGTGATGCGGTCGAGGGAATACGCCGGCTGTTCGGCGCCGCCGCCCCAGGTCCATGGCTCCCACGCCAGCAGGGTGGTGGCGCCCCGGCTGCGGACGGCGTCCAGTTCCGTGATGGGCGGGCCCTGGTTGAAGTCCTTGTAGGACAGAATCACAGAGGGCGCCTCACCGGCGAGGGCCGCTGCCTGGTCCAGTTCGGCCGATGCCAGCGGTCCGCCCGGGGTGCCGACGCCGAAGCGCAGCGGCGCGCTGCTGATCACCGGCGGTGAAGGTTCGGCCACCGGCGCGACGACGACGGTGAAGGCCGCCGACGCCGTGACTGTTCCGGCGACGGCCCGGACATCGAGGACCGGCTGGGAAGTTTGCGGGATCACGACGTCGGCCGTGAAGTATCCGGAGGCGCTCACCTTGAAGGCGGCGGAGCTGGCTGCTGCGCTAAGGGTTCCGGAGCTTTTCTTGGGAAACCCGGTGCCGGTGACGGTTACTGTGGTTCCCGCGGGGCCCTTGGCCGGGCTGAGGCTGATGGACGCGGATGCGGCCTGCGCGGGCGCTGCTGCCAGGGACAAACCCAGGACTACCAGGGCAAGAGCGCAGGCGATGCTTTTCAGCGGCTTCATCGGAACTCCTCGGCCGGACGCCGGGCAGGGCGGGGCGTCGTTACGGTACCCGGCTCCCTGCGGGGGCCGTAGCTTCCAGTGTCCGCTACGGCCGGCCCGCCCCGGGGCGAAAAAGTCGCAGGATTGCCCAAGGATTCCGCTCAGTGCTGCAGCGGGGACTTTGACAGGATCCAGGTGTTCGTCCCGTCCTGGCGCTTGAACGTCACGGTGGTGACCAGGGCGCGGATGAGAGCGAGCCCGCGCCCGGATTCGGCCTCGCCGTCAGGCATGGCCGCGTCGGTGTCAATCGGGTCAGGGCACGTCGCGCCGAAGGCGCTGACCCGGGCCTCCAGCCTGATGGGCGTGACGCTGATGTCGACGCCGAGTTCCACCGGGTTCGTGGATTCGGGAACGGCGTGCTGGACCACGTTGCTGGCGGCTTCGATGACCGCGGTGGCAAACGTCATCCGGTCCATGTCCGGCACGAAGGACGCGTCATCCCACAGCGCGTCCAGCTCGGCGTGCACGGCCTCGATGACCTCCGGAAGCGCCGCCTGGCGCAGCGTCCGCCGCGCGAGAACGTCAGTCATCGCCGAAGGCTTCGGCAGCGGAGGGGTAGGAGGTCAGGACTTTGTCCATGCTGGTCAGGCCGAGGACCATTTGCACCTGCGGCTGGACTGCGGCGATCCGAAGATCCCCGCCGGCCTGCCGGGCGGCTTTGAGGCAGCCGATCAGGGCTCCGAGGCCGGAGGAGTCCATAAACGCCGTCTCCGCCAGGTTGATCACAATCCTCGGGGAACCCGCGGCCACGACTTCCGCCACCATTTCCCGCAGTTTCGGCGCCGACACCATGTTGAGCCGGCCGGCGGCTGATATCACGGCGTAGCTGTCATTCACTTTGTAGCTCAGGAGCACGGACTGCCCTTTCATTGGATGACTCGATGGTGCTGTTCGCCTCACCGCTGGAATCGCTGCCCTGGTACCCGCGGTACCGGACGGCCCGGACCAGGATGCTCATGACGACGAGGTCAAACACCACCCAGATTACGTTGACGAGTGTGCCGATCGGTTCGGACATTCCGGCAGCAAGCCGGCCAATCCCGACAACCGCCGCGATGACCAGCAGGACGGACACCACGATCTGCGGCCGGATCAAGCTCCACCCGGGTCCGCCGGACTGCCGGTCCTTGGGGGTGACGGCGAAACCGAGGGGGCGTCCGAACCAGACGTTCCGGGCCGCCGTCGTGCATGCCGCGATCCAGGTCGGAAACAAAGCGAGGCTGTACTGCTGCCCGCGCCAGGTGGGGATGCCCCTCCCGGCGACGGCAAACAGGAGCTGGTTCACCACCATGAACGGGATGAATCTGACGAAGAAGTCCGTGCTGAGGCTGGTGACGGGCAGGACGCCGAACAGCAGGTAGACAATGGGGGCGGCGAAGTAGACGACGGCGGCAAAGCCGCTGAGGTAGGTCCACATGGTCGCAAAGTACATGAGCCGCTGGCCCCACTTGAGTCCCCGCTGCACCAGGGGGTTTTCCCGCAGGAAGACCTGCATGGTGCCCTGGGCCCAGCGAAGCCGCTGGGTCAGCATGGTCCCGATGTCCTCCGGTGCCAGCCCGTTCGCCAGGACCTCGTGGTGGTACACGCTCTGCCATCCCATGGCG
>DASWAW010000083.1:0-18817 GCA_036390955.1 Arthrobacter sp. | reverse complement strand
TGAACCGTTTGAACGCAATCGTCCGTTCGCGGTCCTCAGGATCGGTGGCCGCGAGGCGCCGCACCAGCATCGGGTTGGCCACTTCGGCGATCCGCAGGAGTTCACCCTCCCACTGCTCAAGTTCGCGATCCCACTGGGCGATGTGCCGGCGGAAGAACTCCCGGGCCGCCTCGGGCGAGGCAGCTTCAAGGTAGGCGGCCCGCAGGTGGGCGGGATCGCGGACGCGTGCGTACTCCAGGGGCGACTGCATCCAGGCGAGGAACGCCCGGTTCCCGGCATCCGTCACGTGGTAGACGCGCCTGGTGGCGCGCTGGCCCCTCGGCTGCTCCTCGCCCTCGATGAGGTTCTCGGCCTCCATTTTGCGCAGCTCAGGGTAGATCTGGGAATCGGGTGCATGCCACACGTGGCCCACCGACAACGAAAACTGCTTCTGCAGGTCATAGCCTGAGAGCGGGCCCACGCGCAACAAGGCAAGCAGCGCGTATCGAAGGCTCATGGGTGCTCCTTCAGGCTGGCGGGGAGGTACAAGGGGGCGCCGCGGCCCCCTTGTACCGAGGTTCCCAGCCTAGGCCGACTGGTAGTTCGTCCGCCACCCGCCCTGGTATGTGGCGCGCGCGACAGTGGAGTACGGGACGGGGCTGACGACGGCGCGCACCTCGGTCTGCACATGCGGCTCGACGGCAGCCTTGGCGGTTCCGCCGTGCGGCTCTCCCCACACGACCTTCAGTTCGGTGCCTTCGGGAACATTGGCGTCGATCGTCGCGAGCGACAGGGCCCGCCGTTCGTTCGCGCTGTAGCCCGTGAACATCGAGTAGCCGACGACCGTTCCGTCGGCGTCGACAACGGAGTCGTAGTTCGCCGAGCCGTAGTTTGCCAGCGGCAGGTCGAAGAACTTGTAGCTCGGTCCTTCCACGTTGAACAGCGACGCGAAGATCGACGTGACATCCCCAGCGTCCCAGGCCAGGGTCACCTTCCTGCGCTGCGAGGCAGGGTCGACCCGCTCCAGCGCGTCGCGGCCGATGAAGTCGTGGTCGAACTTCACGAACGAACCGTAGCCGAGCTCCCAGGGGGTCAGGTAATAGTCCTCGATATTCTCGGACACGAACGACCCGGCGAGGGTTCCGGTCGCCTCGTATCCGTCCGCGGGAAGCCATTCGCGATAGCCGCGCTCCGCTTCGCCGGTGTAGATGGCCGGCAGCGGCGACGGAATCCAGCCGGATTCGAGGGTGTTGGACGGGTAGGCGCGGGAACCGACGGGAACCAGCCCGAATTCAGTGCCCGCCTCGACGATCGCGTCGCGAATGCGGTCGTGGTCGGCGTACGGGCCCCAGACCTCGAGACCGGGGGCGCCGGCCATCCCATGGCGAAGGGTGCGGACCGTCGTGCCGTCGATCGTCATGGTCGACATGTTGAAGAACTTGAGCTGCTCGAGCTTGCCTCCGTTGAGCTTTTCGATCACCTGCCAGGCATTCGGGCCCTGAATCTGGAAGCGGTAGTACTGGCGGGTCACCGGGTGGCCGTAGGGCCGTGACGGGGAACGGCGGTCCACAGTGATGTCGAGATTTCCGTAGCCGCCCGTCTCACCGTGGTAGAGCAGCCAGTTTGCTGCCGGGGCGCGTCCGACGTAGACAAACTCGTCCTCGGCCTCGCGGAAAAGGATGCCGTCGCCGACGACGTGCCCGGACTCCGTGGTGGGCACAAACTGCTTCGCCTTGTTGACCGGGAAGACGGCGGTCGAATTGATGGCCGTGGACGTGATCAGCTTGATCGCGTCCGAGCCCCTCATGAACAGGTTGTCCATATGATGGGACTGGTCGTAAAGCACGGCCGTCTGGCGCCAGGCGGTCTGCTCCTTGATCCAGTTCTGGAAGTCCGCCGGAACCACCGGGTAGATGTACGAGCCGACCTGCGAGTTGCGCAGGAGATCTACTGCGCCCCGGGACGCGTCCAGGACTTCCTGCAGATTCTTGGGTGCCACGATGAACCTCTTGTTCTGTCGGTGCCCCGGGCCGGAGCCTGCGGCATTGGGATCGGTTGGGTCAGAAAACGATGGTCTGGTTTGCGGGCGAGACCTGGAGTGCCACCGCTGCCCCCTCAGCCTTGCTCGGAGACGAACTGCCGGACCCAGTCCGCCGTCGCCGACAGGCCGCCAAAGGTGTAAAAGTGCAGCCCGATCCCGCCGCCAATGTGCGGCTGCGGGCCGGGGCTGTGCTCGGCAAGGACGGCCGCAAGATCATTGACGAACCGGTCCGGGCCCGCGTCGCCCATGAGGTTCGTGAGCGAGAAACCGTACTTCTTCACGATCATTGCGTTCGCGCCGACGCCAAAGCGGCGGGCGAAGCCAAGAAGCCGTTTGATGCCCGCCGGTCCGGGGGTGCCGACCCGGATCGGGGCGTTGATGCCCCTGGCCCGCACCGCATCGATCCAGTCGGCCACGGGATCGGTGTCGAATGCGAACTGGGTGAGGATGCTGGCGCCGAGGTCCTGCTCGGCGAGGGCCGCGGTCTTGTCCTCCAGTGCCCGCCAGAGTGTCTCCTGCGGGATGTCCGGGTGTCCCTCCGGGTATCCGCCGATGCCGACTTCACGCACTCCGAACTGCTGCAGCATGCCGCTGCGGATGATGGCGAGCGAGTCCTCGTACGGACCCTCCGGCGTGGCCGGGTCACCACCGACAACCAAAACGTGCTCCGAGGCGCCGACCTCCTGGAGGCGTCCCAGGAACTCCTCGAGCTGCTCGCGGGACTTCAGGCGGCGGGCGGAGATGTGCGGGACCGGCACGAAGCCGAGGTCGCGGACCGTCCTGGCAGCAGCCACCCGCATCTCCAGGTCCTCGTTGCCGAGAAAGGTGATGTTGATCCGCGTGCGGGGCGGGATGTGGTCTTTCGCCCCGGCAAGGGCGGTGATGTCCTTGCCGGTCATTTCGAGGGAGAAATCTTGGATGAGTTCCAGCGATGCTGCCCGGTTCGTAGCGGGCCTGATTCGAGTCGCCATCAGGGAGTCCTTTCGGGGGGTGCAACGTTGCGCCCACTTCCGACTTTACCTATGTAGATAGGGACTGTCCATAGGTATTGAGAAGTGGGCGCACCGCGTCAGCCCGCCGCCGGGTCTTGGGGCACGAGGTGGGCGATCGCGCGGGTGTCCTGGAACGCCCGGACGCCCTCGATGCCCTGTTCCCTGCCCATGCCGGACTGCTTCATGCCGCCGAATGGAGCGCGCAGGTCGAGCCGCGTGGCGCCGTGGTCATTGACCCAGACATAGCCACAGACCAGCTTTCCGCCCACGCGGTCCGCCGTCCCCGGGTCGGCAGTCCATACCGAGCCGCAGAGCCCCGCCCATGTGGCGTTCGCGGCCTGGACCGCCTCGTCCTCGGTGTCGAACGGGATGAGCGGGATGACCGGACCGAACTGCTCCTGGGTGACGACGCGGAGCGACGGGTCGGGGTCGATCACCAGTGCCGGGCGCAGGAAGTTCCCGCCACGCAGGGCGGGGTCCGTCGGCAGCGTGCCGAACTCCCTGACGTCGGCGCCCGCTCCCTTTGCCTCCTCGATGATCTCGGCCACGAATGCCTTCTGCGCCGGTGAGTGCAGGGGCCCCATGGTGGTTCCCTCGTCCAGCCCGTAGCCGATCACGGCTTGCTCCAGCCGGCCCGACAGCCCCGCGACGACCTCGTCCAGGCGCGAACGGTGCACATAGATCCGCTTCGCGTTCATGCAGATCTGCCCGGTGGTGTCGAAGATCGCCGCGTACAGACGGTCGAGGTGGGTCTCGTCGAGAATGGCGTCCTCCAGCACGACGGCGGCGTCGTTTCCGCCCAGTTCCAGCGTCACCCGGGTCAGCGATTTCGAGGCCATCTCCATGATGCGCTTGCCGCCGGCGACGCTGCCGGTAAAGCAGACCTTTGCGACATCAGGGCTCGTGATGAGGGCGGCCATGTCGGCGTCCCTGCCCGTCACGACGTTCAGCACGCCGGGCGGCAGTTTCTCCGCGATCCTCTGCACCACCCGGGCTGTTGCGAGCGGAGCCGTGGGCGGGGGCTTCACGATGGCGGTGTTGCCGGCCAGCAGCGCGTGCGGCAGGGAGGCCGCGAGGATCGCGATGGGCCAGTTGAACGGCACGATGACCGTCACGACGCCGAGCGGCTGGAAGGCGACCGTAGTGGACACGGGGATTCCCGGCGCCGGCGCGAGCACCTTGGTGGCGTCCACCTCGTCGGCCAGCGCGAGGGCGAGGTTCCAGCGGATCTCAAAGACGAGGGAGTCCACCCATGACTCCAACCGGATCTTCCCGTTCTCCTGGGACAGGATGGCGGCGTCCTCGTCACGGAACTCGGCGATGCCCTCCAGCGCCCCGCGCATCTGTTCCGCACGCTCCCGCGCGCTCAGCGCGGACCATGCCGGGTAAGCGGCCTTCGCCGCCGCAATTGCGTCCTCGACGTCGCCGGGGCCCGCCGCGGCGGCGTGCCCGACCGTCACGCCGGGTTTTCCCGGGTCCGCGATTTCCAGGGTCGAGGCGGCCTGGCGTTCGGTCCCCCCGATATACAGTCCGGTGGTCACCGGCGTCGACGTCTCTGTTTCGTTGGTCATTACTTCGCACCTCTCTGTGCAGTACTGCCGGATACGTTCATTTCGTCGGGGCCCCAGCGGCCACGTTGGGCGTTCCGTGGGTGTGGAACGTCTCGATGGTTTTCATGCCCCACGCCTGCCCTTTTTTGCGTTCCTCCTGGGTCCATTCCACTACGGGCGAGTCAGGATCGAGCAGCAGGCGGGCGCCGGCGTTGGCGAATTCGATGCGGTTGCCGCCCGGCTCCCAGACGTACAGGAAGAAGGTCTGGTTGATGGCGTGCTTGTGCGGGCCCGACTCGATGTGGATGCCGTTCTCGAGGAAGATGTCGGCGGCCTTGAGGATGTCCTCGCGGGTGTCGGGCGCGAAAGCGACGTGGTGCAGCCGGTTGCCGTGCTTCAGCCAGTCGTCGGAGTACACGAGGTCGTAGGACTTGTTGTTGAAGTGGAACCACCAGGCGGCATAGCCGCCGTCGTCGAGCTTGATGCGCTCGCTCTCGCGTCCCCTGAGCGCCTTCGCCACGAACTCGCCATTGGCCACCACATCCCTGGCCAGAAAGTTGATGTGGTCCAGCCGCCTGGCGTTCACACCGCGGCCGGGAAAGGCCGAGGCCTGGTTCTTCAGCGCGGGCTTGTCGTCCGTGGCAACGTAGCGCTCGGTTTCGTAGTAGATCGCCAGGTCGTGCCCGTCCGGGTCGCGGAACGCGTAGGCAGGACCCGTGCCAACCTCGCCGTCCACCCAGCCGACGCCGAGCCCGGTCGCCTCGATCGCCGCGACCCGGCGCTCAAGCGCCTCCTGGCTCGTCGCCCGGAATGAGGTCCGCCCGACGCCGGCGTCGGCCGACTCGGTGAGCTTAAGCGTGTAGAGCTGGTATTCGTCCCACGTCCGCAGGTACACGGATTTCCCCGTGGCGGTCTCCTCGCCAGCTGTATTTTCCCCGGAAGGCTCCTTCCCGGCTTCGCCGGGACCGCCGGTTTCCGCGACGACGCGCATGGCGAGCAGGTCGCGGAAGAACCACAGGCTCTTGTCGAAGGTGGGGGTCAGCAGCTCCACGTTGCCCAGATGGGCGACGTCGAACGACGTGTACTCGGTCATGGAACTGTCCTCTCGTGCGGGGTGGGTGTCACAGGCGGGGACGCGGGAAGACGCGGCCCTCGAAGATCTTGCGCGCCGTGCGGAGGGCGGCCGAGCGGGTGACGGTGAAACCGTCCGCGGATATCCCGACGGCGACCTCGACGTCGAAGTGGCCGGTGGGATGCTCGATGCGGAAGGGCGCGCCCGGCGCGGGCAGCACGGCGAGGTCATGGCCGACCGATCCGTCCGCCAGCACCCCCGCGGCGACCGTGAGGGCCCCGAGCACGCCGATCGACGTGTGCACGCGCACGGGCAGGAAACTGCGCGTGGCAATGACGCCGCCTGCCAGGGGCGGGGCCAGCAGCACAAGCTTCGGCACGGTGGCGCCGCTGACGTCCCCCATGCCCATCACCCCGGCTGCGGCAAGGCGGAGCTCCGCGAGCCGGCCCGCCAGGCCGGCGTCCGCCTCGAGATCGGCAGGGGATTCATGGCCGGTGACGCCGAGGTCGGCGGCACGCAGCAGCACGCTCGGCATGCCGTTGTCGACGCACGTCACGTCCACGTCCGCGACGCGGTCCAGGACCCGGCCCGACGGGAACAGCGCCCCCGTCGAGGAGCCCGCGGTGCCCTCGAAGTTCAGCTCGATGGCGCCCGCCGTTCCGGGAACGCCGTCGATCGCGAGGTCGCCGTCGTAGTCCACCACGCCGCCGGGTGTGGCGAACCGCGCGGTGGCAATGCTGTCGGTGTTGACCATCCGGATACGGACTTCCGTGTGGTCCCGGCCTGCCGGCACGAGCCCGCGCTCGACGGCGAACGGCCCCACTCCGGCCAGGATGTTCCCGCAGTTCTGCCGGCTGGTCACGAACGCGGTATCGACGCCCAGCTGCAGGAACAGATAGTCCACGTCGGCGCCGTCGTCGGGGGACGGCGAGATGACTGCGACCTTGCTCGTGAGCGGGTGCGCGCCGCCCAGCCCGTCGATCTGCCGGGGATCGGGGGTGCCCATGATCCGCAGTAGCAGCTCGTCGCGTTCCCCGGGGTCGGCCGGCAGCTCGGACGCGAGGAAGAACGCCCCCTTGGAGGTGCCGCCGCGCATAAAAAGGCAGGGGATGCCCTCAACCGGGGCCATGGCCGGCCTCGTACTCCGCCGCGCTCAGGTAGCGGACGCCCAGCCCCTCGAGCACCCCGCGGAGGCGGTTCCGGTCCAGGCTGAGCTCGCCGGCGCGGTAAGCCGCGCGCGACTCCGCCTCTTTCGCGGCCCTCGCGTCGGCGGCCCCGAGTGCACTCTGCGCGGCGCGGCGCGGCACGCAGAGCACGCCGTCGTCGTCGGCCACGATCACGTCGCCCGGACAGATGACGGCGCCGCCGACAGTGATCGGCACATTCACCGAACCGGCCGTCGCCTTGACCGTGCCCTGGGCGTTGACCGCGGCGGACCAGACGGGAAAGCCCATCGCACGCAGCTCGGCGACGTCGCGGACCCCGCCGGTTGTCACGAGCCCGCGCACCCCGCGGTGCTGCAGTGCCGTCGCGAACAGTTCGCCGAACGAGCCGTCCAGCGAGGGCGAGGTGGTTGTCACCACCAGCACGTCGCCCTCGCGGCACTGTTCGACGGCCGCGTGGATCATGAGGTTGTCCCCCGGCCAGCACAGCACGGTGACGGCCGAGCCGGCAATCCGGACCCCGTCCTGGATGGGCCGGAGCGAGGCGCCCACGAGTCCGCTGCGGCCCATCGCCTCGTGCACGGTCGCTACCCCGTGCGCGGCGAGGGCATCGATGGACGAGGCGTCCGCCCGCTCGACACCGGTGACCACCACGGTCCTCACTCGAGGACCTCGGTGACCTGGGGGTAGAAGCGCATGTAGGCCTCGCCCTTGGTGTCGACGGGCAGTCCGAGATTCGGCCCGGCATTGCGCTTGACCTGCACCCCCCGGCGCACGGCCAGCGAGGTGTAGTAGTCCCACATGTGCTGCTGGGCGGGCAGGCACTTCATCGCCCGCTGTTTGGCGGGAAAGGCGGAGGTGATATCGAGCAGGACATCGGGCTTGAAGTCGCACTGCTCGGGCTGGTGCGGCTCGAAGAAGAACACCGGCGGCGCGCCGAGCACCTCGCCCGGGGCGTCGTAGCCGATCGCCTGGGCCAGGATTCTGGCCTCGATCGCCAGCCTGGCGGCTGCGGGGTGGTCGCCGTTGTACGGGTCCAGCAGCGGATGGGTCAGCACGACGGTGGGCTGCACTCGGCGGTAGATCCGGACGAGCTCATCGAGGAGTTCGCGGCTCGGCAGAAGCGGGTAGTCGCCCGCGTCGAGGAATTCGATCTCCGCCCCGAGGGCTGCCGCGGCGGCCTCGGCCTCCCCGCGCCGGAGCGCCTTGATCTCCTCCAGCGTCTTCCCGGCCAGCCACTGGCTGGCGGACTCGCCGCGCTCGCCGTAGGAGAGGCAGACGACGACGGCGCGGTCGCCGCGCGCGGTGGCGGCAGCAATCGCCCCGCCGGCACGCCAGACGAAATCGCCCGCATGCGCGCTGACGACGAGGACAGTGCCTCCGTTGCCCATGATGAGGTCCTTCCCGGATCGCTCCCGCATCCTCGACGTACATTCCCGTCACAGCCCGGCACCCGCGGACAATGCCAGAGAACCACGCTCTGGCACTCCGGTCAAGGCATCGGCTACAATTTTGTCACCAATCGCGAACTGAATGCTCCTGCGGCGAAAGTTGCCCCGTGGGCCGAACGAGGGGGTTCACAGTGACGGAGATTTCGCAGTGACGGAGACATTGCAGGAAGCGATGGACCGGTGGGGCTCGCCGGTGGAGCTGCTGCGTAACTCGCCGGCCAGCCCGCACGTGTTCCCGGTGACGGCCGAGTTCAGCAACTGGCGCTCCGAGCAGCAGTCCTGGCGCACCAGCTGCGCACTTCTGGACCAGTCCCACCACATGACCGACCTTTTCCTCCGCGGGCCCGGCGCCGAGCGCCTGCTGAGCGGGCTCGCGGTGAACTCCTTCGCCAAGTTCCCGGCGGACCGCGCCAAGCAGTTCATTGCGGTCAACCACCGCGGTCACCTGATCGGGGACGCCATTCTCGCCCACCTCGACGACGAGTCCTTTAACCTGGTGGGTCATCCGATGGTGATCGACTGGGTGCAGTTCCACGCCGAAACCGGGGACCACGACGTTGAGGTGGAACGCGACGGCAATTCCATCGTGCGCCCCGGTGACCCCCGGCTGTTCCGCTACGAGCTCCAGGGCCCCACCGCCGTTGCGATCATCGAGAAGCTCATCGGCGGCCCCGTGCCGCAGATCGGTTTCTTCCACATGGGGCGCTTCCCGATCGCCGGGCTGGAGGTCCGCGGGATCCGGCACGGCATGGCCGGCCAGCCCGGCTACGAGCTGTTCGGGCCATGGGCCGAGGGGGCGCGCGTCAGGGATGCGCTGCTTGGGGCCGGTGCCGAGTTCGGCCTGACCCCGGTGGGGGCGAAGGGCTATTCAACAGCGAACCTCGAGTCGGGGTGGGTGCCCTCGCCGGTGCCGGCAATCTTCTCGGACGACCGGCTGCGGGCCTACCGCGAATGGCTTCCGGCCGCGGCGGCCGGCTCGCTCGGCGGCAGCTTCGATTCGCCGGACATCGAGGACTACTATCTGACCCCGTATGACCTGGACTACGGACGCTCGGTCGCGTTCGACCACGACTTCGTCGGGCGTGACGCACTTGCGGGCCTGCCCGGCAGTTCCCGCCGCCGCAAAGTGACGCTCGTGTGGAACCCCGACGATGTCCAGGAGGCGATCGGCTCGCTCCTGCGCCCGGGCATCCCGGCGAAGTACATCGACCTGCCGAAGGCACGGTATGCCCTGTACCAGGTGGACCGGGTGGCGCAGGACGGCGCGGCCGTCGGCCAGTCGTTCGACTGCGGCTACATCGCCAACGAGCACTCGTTTGTGTCGCTCGCGAGCCTGGACCCCGGCGCCGCCGAGCCCGGCACCGAGGTCACGGTGCTCTGGGGCGAACAGCCCAACTCCGCCAAGCTCCAGGTCGAGCGGCACCGGCAGGTTGCCGTGCGCGCCACGGTCGCGCCGGCGCCGTTCGTGCAGTACGCCCGTGAAAGCTACCGCGTCGCCTAGCGGCGCGGCCCAGGCACCCGATAGATACCGAAGGAGAATACCTGATGGCCCAGAAGTCCCTGCAGGATGTGCTCGATGCGGCAGGCAACACTGTCGAACTCCTGCGCAACTCACAACTTGGCACCTACATCTACCCGGTGGTCCCCGCCGAGTTCACCAACTGGCGCCGCGAGCAGCGCGCCTGGCGTGAGACCGCCGTGCTCTACGACCAGTCCCACCACATGGTGAACTTCTTCCTGAAAGGCCCCGACGCCCTCAAGCTCCTCTCCGACACCGGCATCAACAGCTTCGCGAACTTCCCCGTGGATACCGCCAAGCAATTCGTGCCGACGGCGTCCAACGGCGGCGTGATCGGGGACGGCATCCTCTTCCACCTGGCCGAGCACGATTTCGTCTACGTCGGCCGGGCCCCGGCCGCCAACTGGCTCCAGTTCCACGCCGAGACCGGCGGGTACGACGTCGAGTGCAGCTACGACGACCGGTCGCCGTCGCGCCCCTACGGTGCGGCCGTCCAGCGTGAGTACTACCGATTCCAGATCCAGGGCCCGAACGCCTGGCAGATCATCGAGAAGCTCAACGGCGGAACCCTCGAGCAGGTGAAGTTCTTCCACCTGGGCCACCTGGCGATTGCCGGGGAACAGGTGCGCACCCTGCGCCACGGCATGGCCGGCGCCCCCGGGCTGGAGATTTGGGGACCATACAGTCAGCACGGCAGGATCCGTGACGCCGTGCTCGAAGCCGGCGCCGAGTTCGGCATCGAACCGTGCGGGTCGCGGGCCTACTCCTCCAACACGCTGGAGTCGGGCTGGATTCCTTCGCCGCTGCCGGCGATCTACAGCAGTGAAGCCGAGCGCGCCTACCGCGAATGGCTGCCGGCCACGAGCTACGAAGCGATCAACGCACTCGCCGGCTCCTTTGTCTCGGAGAACATCGAGGACTACTACCTCACGCCGTGGGAGCTCGGCTATGGCTCGTTCGTGAAGTTCGACCACGACTTCATCGGCCGCGGCGCCCTCGAGCAGATCGACCCGGCCAGAGAGCGCAAGAAGGTCACGCTCGCCTGGAACGACGAGGACCTTGCGAAAATCTGGGCATCCTTCCTCGACCGCGACAAGCCGGGATACCAGTTCTTCGACGTGCCGAACGCGAACTACGGCTCGTCGAACTATGACTCCGTGGTCGATGCCGACGGCGCCGTGGTGGGCCTCTCGCTCTTCACCGGCGTCACGGCCAACGAGCGCCGCGGGCTGTCGCTGGCAACGGTGGACCCCAGCGTGGAACTGGGCACCGAAGTCCGCGTCGTCTGGGGTGAACCCGACGGCGGATCGCGCAAGACCACCGTGGAGCCCCACGAGCAGCTCAGCGTGCGCGCCGTCGTGAGCCCTGTGCCCTACGCCGTCACCGCCCGCACCGAATACCACGGCGGCTGGCGCACCGCGGGCGCCGCTGCCGGCTGAGGTCCTGCCCCTGCCTGCCGCCCGGCGGGCAGGGGCGGGACTCAGCCGGCGGCCGACGGACCGGTTTCCGCCGAGGAGACAAGGCGCAGGGCATCGATGACGCTGAGCAGGTGGCTGCGCACGGCCAGCTCGGCGGCCTCGGGGTCGCGGGCGACGACGGCGTCGATGATGGCGGCGTGCTCCAGCACCGAGACCTTCGCCCGCTGGGGCCGCGATGACAGCTTGAACTGGTGCCGGACGCTCTGTGCGTGCAGACGGGCCAACACTTCGGAGGCGGTGGCATGGTGGCTGAGTTCGCGGATCCGGACGTCGAGGTACTGGTTCAGGCGCGAGTATTCGACAAGGTCGCCCTCGGCGACCGACTCGATCATCCGGGCCCGCAGGCGGTGGAAGGCCGCGACATCGTCCTCGGAAATGCTCGCGGCGGTCTTCGCGGCACACAGTCCCTCGACACCAATGCGCACCTCAAGGATCTCGATGGCCTCGTCCACGGAAATCGCCCGCACCCGGGATCCCCGGTTCGGCAGGCGTTCCACCAGGCCCTCGCCCGCGAGCTCGAGCAGCGCGGTGCGTACGGTGGCCCGGCTTGCCGAGAACGCAGCACTGAGGTCCGCCTCGATGAGCCGCTGGTTGGGCGCGTACTCACCCCGGATGATCGCGTCCCGAATGACGTCGGTGACCCGAGGGTCGACGGTGGCTGCCGCTTCGGCCGCCGGTGGCTGACCGCCAGTTGCTGCCGGCATGTGCACTCAACTCCCAGAATTTCCGAACAAGTAGGGGCCCCCGATGCGAGACACCATATTGTTTACAATCTTAGGAGCAACGGAGGGCAGTGGCCGCATGCGCGTCGCCGTATTGGGTCTGGGGGAAGCCGGGAGCATCTATGCGGCGGACCTGGCCCGGCGCGGGGTCGGGGTCACGGCGGCCGATCCGGCGACCCCCGGCGTTCCGGCGGGGGTCGCCTTCGCCGGCGGCATCGGCGATGCCGTGCGCGGGGCTGACGTGGTGCTGAGCCTGGTCGGGGGGAGTGCTGCGGGATCTGTTCTTGAGGAGGCCCTGCCCGCGATGGAACCGGCGGCCATCTTCGCCGACATGAACACCGCCGACCCGGCGGAAAAGCGGCGGCTGGCGAATCGGGCGGGACAGCACGGCATCGCGTTTGTCGACGTCGCCATCCTGGCGCCGGTGCCGCGGGCGCGGATCGAGACGCCCCTGGTGCTGAGCGGTGCGGGGGCCGGGGAGCTGCTGCCCGTCCTCACCGGATGGGGGATCCCGGCGACCAGTGCGGGCAACGAGGCCGGGGTGGCGGCCGGGCTGAAGTTGCTTCGCAGCGTCTTTATGAAGGGCCTCGCGGCGACAATTATGGAGTCAGTCACGGCCGGCCGGGCTGTCGGGGCCGAGGACTGGATCATCGGCCAGGTCGCCTCGGAGCTGGGTCCCTCGGGCCATGCGCTCGTGGCGCGGATACTCGAGGGCACGCCGCGGCACGCCGTGCGGCGGGAGGCCGAGATGCGCGACGCCCGCTCCTTCCTCGAAACGCTGGGCGCCCCCCACCCGATGACTGACGGCGCGATCGAGTGGCTGCATTCGCTGCGCGGCCGGAGCCAGGATGAGCCACGAGCCTCCGCCCCTGACGGCGGGCAGTCCTGACTGACTACGCCCGCCGTCGCGGTGGAACATTCGAGTGGGGAAGGGGCCGGGGGACTGCGCCCGCATACCGGCTCAGGCGACCCGCCAAAGGCTGCATTCGTCGGTGTTGATGGCTTTCCGGGTCCCGGACTGCCGGTCCATGATCCAGACGACGCCGATTCCGGGTGCGGTTTCCTGGACGCTGCCGCGGCGGATCACGACGTCGTCGTAATTCGGGCCGACTCTCAGGCGGGCCTCGATCTCGTCGCCGCGGTGCAGCTGATCCAGGGCGCGGATGCGGGTTACATGGGCTTTGGCTTCCTTCAACATGGCGGGGCCTCCTGGACTGGAGAGAAGTGCCTGCTCTTGCCGGCACTTCCAGTGTGCGGTGCCAATGTTGCCGCCGCGTTTCGGTGCGGTAAGACGTGGGTTAGCGTTCGACGCCGGGGCCGTTACCGGCGCCGTCGTGCCCGCCCGGGGGCCTCACGGAATGCGGCGTTCACCCGGGTGCTGGATCCGGAACCACCGGTAGCCGTAGCGCCCCAGCTCCAGCTCGAAACCGCCGTCGTCCGCCAGTTCGATGTCCTGGCCGCCCAGCAGGTCGCGCAGGCAGGCGCCCTCGAAACCCGTCTCCGGGTCCCCGGCAGCGGCCACGTTCGCGGCCACCGAGGCTGGTTCCGCCCCGAAGTTGTGGGCCAGGACGACGGTGGAGCCGTCGCGGGAACACCGGTGCAGGAGCACCTTCGCGGCGGGCTGTTTGATGAGTTCGAAGTCGCCCCACCCCAGCTCGGGGCTTTCCCGGTAGCGCTGGATCAGGGTGGCGATGAAGTTCCACAGCGACTCCGGGTCCCGCTTCGCCGCGGCGGCGTTGACGTTCTTCGGCCCGAAATAGCCGTCCACCACCTGGGCCACAAGATCCTTGGCGGGGGCGGTCGAAAACCCGCCGTTCGCGGTGTCGTTCCACTGCATCGGGGACCGTACGGCCGAGCGGCCCTTCGCCGAGAGATCCTCGCCCATGCCGATCTCCTCACCGTAGAAGAGCACCGGGGTTCCGGGCAGGGCGAACATCAGCGAGTAGACCATGCGGATCCGGGCCGGATCTCCGTTGAGCATGGTGGGCAGCCGGCGGCGCAGGCCGCGGCCGTACATCTGCATATCCTCATCGGGACCAAAGGCGGCGAAGACTTCCCCGCGCTCGGCGTCGCTGAGTTTGTCCAGGGTCAGCTCGTCGTGGTTGCGGACAAACATGGCCCACTGGTTGTCCGGGTGGATCTTCGGGCGGGAGCTGAGCGACCGGGCCAGCGGCCGGGCATCCTCCCGGGCCAGGGACAGGTACAGGTTCTGCATGGACAGGAAGTCGAACTGCATGTTCAGCTCGTTGCCTGCCGCGCCGCCGAAGTACTTCAACTGCTCCTTGTACGGCAGGTTGACCTCGCCCAGCAGCAGACCGCTGCCGTTGCGGCGGTTGAGGAAGCTGCGGAGCGCGCTGAGGTAGTCGTGCGGATCAATCTGCGCCGCGTCTTCCTTGGACGTGCCCTGCAGCTCGAGGAAGAACGGGACCGCGTCCAGCCGGAAGCCGTCCAGCCCCAGCTGCAGCCAGAACCCCATGGATTTGGCGATCTCGTCCCGCACCTTCGGATTCGCCACATTCAGGTCCGGCTGATGCTTGGCGAACATGTGCAGGTACCACTCGCCGGTGGCCTTGTCCTGGGTCCAGATGGAGGTCTCCTCGCCCGGGAAGACCACCTGCTCCGAGGTATCCGGGGGTGTGTCCTTGCGCCAGACGTAGTAGTCGCGGAACGGGTTGTCCACCGATTTGCGGGACTCCACGAACCAGGGGTGCTTGTCCGAGGTGTGGTTGAGGACGAAGTCCGCGATCACCCGCATCCCCCGGTCCTTCGCCGTGCGGATGAACTCCACCACGTCGCCCAGGTTCCCCAGCCGCCGGTCCACGCCGTACAGGTCCGTGACGTCATAGCCGTCGTCCTTGTCCGGGGTGGGGTAGAACGGCATCAGCCAGATGCACGTCACTCCCAGGGCCGCGAGGTAGTCCACGCGCTGGATCAGGCCGCCGAAATCCCCGGTGCCGTCGCCGTCGTCGTCAAAGAACGTCTCCGGATCCAGGCAGTAGATGACGGCGTTCTTCCACCAGAGGTCCGAGGTCTGGGCAATCCTCACAGCAGCACCTCCCGGTCCTGCCGCGGGTTCCCGGACGCCCGGAGCTGCGGAAGCACGTGTTCCGCGAAGGCGTCGATGAACGGCGGCTGCTCCTGCCCGACGAAATGCAGGTACAGCTCGTCGAAACCGAGGTCGACGTATTCGGCGAGCCACTGGGCGTGCTGCCCGGTGTCCGCGGAGATGTTCACGACCTTCCGGACCTGCTCCTCGCCAACGCCGGCGCTGACACCGTCGAAGTGGGCCGCCGTCGGGAGATCCCAGGGGACCGGCGGGGCGAACACGTTGCCGCGCCACTGGTCCAGGGCCACCGCGACGGCTTCCTGCTCCGTCGGCGCCCAGGACATATGCACCTGCAGCACGGCGTTGCCTCGGCCGCCGGCGTCGCGGTAGGCGGCGAGCATGTCCCGCAGCTTTGCGTGCGGCTGGTTGACTGTGACCAGGCCGTCCGCCCAGGCCGCCCCGCGGCGCGCGGTGTCCACGCTGACGGCCGGCGCGATCAGCGGCGGCTTGATCTCCGGCACATCCCAGATCCTGGCCTGCTGGACGGTGACCAGGCCGTCCCTGGTCACTTCCTTGCCGGCGTGGAGTTCGCGGATGATCTGCACGGCCTCCTCGAGGCGCCGCTGCCGCGTCGCCTTGTCCGGCCAGGCTTCCCCGGTGACGTGCTCGTTCATGTACTCGCCGCTGCCGGGCGCCAGCCAGAAGCGGCCGGGAAACATGTCCGCCAGCGTGGCCGAAGCGTGCGCGATTATGGCCGGGTGGTAACGCTGTCCCGGCGCCGTCACGACGCCGAAGCGCAGCTTCGTGGTGGCCAGGGCAGCCCCCAGCCAGGACCAGGCGAAGCCGGAATGGCCCTGCCGTGCGGACCAGGGTTCGATGTGGTCCGAGCACATGGCGGCGTCGAAGCCCGCCTGCTCCGCCAGCTGAACGTCCTTGAGGAGCCGGCCGGGACTGATCTGTTCGTGCGATGCGTGGAAACCGAGGGTAGCCATCGTCCATGTCTACCGGTGGCCCCGCCGGTTGTCGAGGACACCCCCGCCGGGCGGCCTCTGGCGGGCAGCGGGATGCGGGACCAGAATGGGGCCTATGCAACTGCCGCTGATGCCCCCGATCGCGCCGATGCTGGCGAAGTCCGTAAGTGCCCTGCCGGAGGGCCTGGTGATGTTCGAGCCGAAGTGGGACGGGTTCCGGTCCATCATCTTCCGCGACGGCGGGGAGGTGGAGATCGGCAGCCGCAACGGCAAGCCGCTGACCCGGTACTTCCCCGAACTGGTCGAGGCGCTGAAGGCCAACCTCCCGCCGCGCTGCGTGCTCG
The DNA here is from genome assembly GCA_036390955.1 of Arthrobacter sp. Taxonomy (GTDB): domain Bacteria; phylum Actinomycetota; class Actinomycetes; order Actinomycetales; family Micrococcaceae; genus Arthrobacter. Next base: position 2,489 of record DASWAW010000083.1, on the reverse strand, counting down.
ACGGCGAGATCATCATGGTCGGCGCCTCCGGCGACCGGCTCGACTTCGACACCCTGCAGCAGCGGATCCATCCCGCCGCAAGCCGGGTCCGGCTGCTGGCCGAACAGACGCCGGCGAGTTTTGTCGCATTTGACCTGCTGGCCCTCGACGACGAGGATCTCACCGCGCGTCCCTTTGCCGAACGGCGGGTGGCGCTGGAACGCGCGCTCGCCGGGACTGCGGCGCCGGTCCATCTCACCGCCGCGACCCGGGACAGGGGCACCGCCGAGGAGTGGTTCCACCAGTTCGAGGGCGCCGGGCTCGACGGGATCGTGGCCAAACCGCTGGACGGGCCGTACCTGCCGGACAAACGCTCCATGTTCAAGATCAAGCACGAGCGCACCGCGGATTGTGTTCTCGCCGGGTACCGGGTGCACACCTCCGGGCCGGACCGGATCGGCTCGCTGCTGCTGGGACTCTACGGCGACGACGGCACCCTCGCCAACGTGGGTGTGGTGGGGGCCTTCCCGATGCAGCGCCGCAAGGAACTCTTCGAGGAACTCCAGCCGCTCGTGACCAGCCTGGACGAGCATCCCTGGGACTGGTCGCGGCAGGAGGACGGGACCCGGACGCCGCGCAATGCCGAGGGCAGCCGGTGGAGCGGAGGCAAGGACCTCTCCTTCACCCCGCTCCGGCCGGAGCGGGTGGTGGAAGTGAAATACGACCACATGGAAGGCGAACGGTTCCGCCACACCACCCAGTTTGTCCGCTGGCGCCCGGACCGTGACCCGCGCTCGTGCACCTACGAACAGCTCGAGGAACCGGTCAGGTTCGATCTGGCTGCCGTGCTGGGCACCGGCCAGGGCTGACCCGCACCCCCATCGCCCGCCCAGGGCTGGCCCACACCGCACCGCACGCGCCGGGGCTGACCCGTACCCCACCGCCCGCCCCGGGCATGGAAAAGCCCGGCGTGTCCTGTGAACACGCCGGGCTTCCGGTGGGTGCGGCCCGAAGATACCGGGCGGGAACGCTGCGGCCGGGTTACTTCAGGCCGAGCTCCTTGGTGGGAGTCCTGAAGGACTCCTTGGCGGTCATGGCCGAGACGGCCGCGATACCGCAGATGACGGCGGTGAAGATGCTGATCTGGACCCAGCCGCCGGGCTTGATGCCGCCCATGGCCGCGACGATGGCCGGGGCGAAGCCTGCCATCAGGAAGCCGAGCTGGGTGCCGATGGCCAGGCCGGAGAAGCGGACCTTGGTGGTGAACATTTCGGCGTAGAACGAGGGCCAGACGGCGTTGGAGGCTGCGTAGCCGAAGGAGAAGAAGCCGATCGCGGTCAGGAACATCAGCGGCACGCTGCCGGACTCGAGGCTGAGCAGGAACACCGGCGTCAGGACCGCGCTGGACAGAGCGCCGTAAATGAAGACCGGCTTGCGTCCGATCCGGTCCGCGAGCTTGCCGAAGAGCGGCTGGGTGCCGAGGGCGAACACGTTGGCGCCGACAACGAGCCACAGCGTGGTGGTGCCGTCCACGCCGGCGACGTTCTTGGCGTAGGCGATGGCCAGGGTGCCGAACACGGTGGAGACGGCGGCGATGAAGGCGCAGGCGACGACGCGGAGGACGTCGCGCCAGTGGTCCTTGAGCAGGTCCGCGACAGGGAGCTTGGAAATCTGGGCGGTCTTCTGGGCTTCCTCGAAGGCCGGCGGTTCGTGCAGGGTGCGGCGGATGAAGAACGCAACAAGCACCACAACGGCGCTGAGCCAGAACGGGATGCGCCAGCCGATGCCGTACTTGATCTCATCCGGCAGGGCCAGGACGGGGATGAAGACGAGGGCCGCGAGGATCTGGCCGCCCTGGGTTCCGGTCAGCGTCCAGGACGTGAAGAAGGCCCGGCGGTTGTCCGGCGCGTGCTCCAGGGTCATGGAAGAGGCGCCGGCCTGCTCGCCTGCCGCGGAGAGGCCCTGGCAGAGCCGCGCCAGCACCAGCAGGGCCGGGGCCCACCAACCGATGGTGTTGAAGTCGGGCAGGCAGCCGATCACGAAGGTGGAGGCGCCCATCAGCAGGAGCGTGAACATGAGGACCTTGCGGCGGCCCACCCGGTCACCGAAGTGGCCGAGGATGACGGCGCCGATCGGACGGGCGACGTAGGCGAAACCGAAGGTTGCGAAGGACATGATCGCGGCGTTGGCGCCGGCGTCCGGGAAGAAGACCGTGGGGAAGATCAGCGCGGCGGCGGATCCGAAGATAAAGAAGTCGTAGTACTCGACGGCGCTGCCCAGGAAGCTGGCGAGGGCCGCCTTCTTCGGTGTCCCGGCCGGTGCGTCAGTGCCCGGCGTCATGGACGGGAGTGTCTGGCTCATGGTGTTCCTTTGTGTGACGACATTGTCGCGGATGGATCAGGAAGGTCTCGGCCGCCGCTGGCTTTAAGTGTGCGGCAGCCGGAGGTTCGTGGAAAGACCCGGACGAGTAGCCACATGGTGGGAGCTACTTGTGCGATGTAGCAATCATG
>DASWAW010000082.1:0-2679 GCA_036390955.1 Arthrobacter sp. | reverse complement strand
CAAAGCCGCCGTTGGACTGGGACTGCTGATCAAGCGTCTCTCCAAGGCATCCGACCAGGCCACGGCCGCGCTGGCTGCCAAGCTCCAGACGCCGGAGGACTACAACAAGCTGGTCAACTCCTTCCGCGCCGGCCCGTCCGCATTCTCCCCGATGAAGATCAAGGCCCTGGACGAAAGCGCCAACCTGATCGAGTACTTCGTCCACACCGAGGACGTCCGCCGGGCCGTGGACCGCTGGGCGCCCCGCGCCCTCGACGAGGCGTACTCCGACGCCCTCTGGGATGAGCTGGTGAAGCGGGCAGCGATTCTGTACCGCGGCGTGGACCTCGGGATCGTGCTGGTGCGCCCGTCCGGCCCGCGGCACGTCGCCAAGCGCGCACCGGTGTCCGTGGCGATCGTCGGCGAGCCGGGCGAACTCCTCATGCACGCCCACGGCCGCACCCGCCACGCCCTCGTGACCTTCGAAGGCCAGCCGGACGCCGTCGCGCTCCTGCAGTCCGCCGAAGTCGGGCTCTAACCCCCACCCCCCCAAACACAGCAACGCGAACACAACAACGCGGGGTCACTTAGCGCCCGTAATCCCCTCCGGGATGGGCGCGAAGTGACCCCGCGTTGCTTTTAAGCGGTGGGGGTTAGCGGACTTCGAAGCCTGCTTCGCGGATCGCGGCCTTGACCTGGGCGATCATGTCCAGCGGCCCGAAGTGGAAGACGGACGCGGCGAGGACCGCGTCCGCGCCTGCCGCCACGGCCGGCGGGAAGTGCTCCGGTTTGCCGGCACCGCCGGACGCTATCAGGGGGACCTTGACCCCGGCGCGTGCCAGCCGGATCAGCTCCAGGTCGAAACCGTCCTTGGTACCGTCGGCGTCGATCGAGTTGAGCAGGATTTCCCCCACCCCGCGGTCGGCCGCTTCACGGGCCCAGGCGATGGCGTCGATGCCGGTTCCCTGGCGGCCGCCGTGCGTGGTGACCTCGAAGCCGGAGGGGGTTGGCTTGGAACCGGGCCGGGTGCGGCGCGCGTCGAGGGACAGCACGAGCACCTGGGACCCGAAGTGCCGGGTGATCTCATCGATCACGCCGGGGCGGGCGACGGCGGCGGTGTTGATCGCGGCCTTGTCCGCGCCGCAGCGCAGGAGTTTGTCCACTTCCGCCACACCGCGGACGCCGCCGCCGACGGTCAGCGGGATGAAGACTTCCTCGGCGGTGCGCCGGACGACGTCGAAGGTGGTTTCCCGGTTGCCCGAGGAGGCCGTAACGTCCAGGAAAGTCAGCTCGTCGGCGCCGCCGTTGTCGTAGCGGTGCGCAAGTTCAACGGGATCTCCTGCGTCGCGGAGTCCTTCGAAGTTGATGCCCTTGACGACGCGGCCGGCATCGACGTCCAGGCACGGGATAACGCGGACGGCTACTGCCATGACTTCTCCTGGTCTTTGCTCACGGAAGGAACACTCACGCCGGTCAGATGCGGCAGGCGTGGATCGTGCTGACCAGGATGGCGCGGGCGCCCAGGTCGTACAGCTCGTCCATGATCCGGTTGGTCTGCTTCTTCGGCACCATGGAGCGGACGGCAACCCAGTCCGAATCGCGCAGCGGCGAGACCGTGGGCGATTCCAGCCCGGGCGTGAGGGCCGCGGCTTCCTCGACGAGTTCCTTGCGGATGTCGTAGTCCATCATCACGTACTGGTGCGCCACGAGGACGCCTTGCAGGCGGCGGATCAGCACCTCGGCGGCCGGGTTCCGTTCGCCCTTGCGGCCGATCAGGACCGCTTCGGAGTGCAGGATGGGCTGGCCGAAGATTTCCATCCCGGCAGCCTTGAGGGTGTTCCCGGTTTCGACGACGTCGGCAATCGCGTCCGCGACGCCGAGGCGCACGGAGGATTCGACGGCGCCGTCGAGGCGGACCACCTTGGCCTTGATGCCGCGCTCGGCGAGGTAGCCGCGGAGCAGACCGTCGTAGCTGGTGGCCAGGCGCTTGCCGTCGAGCTGTTCGACGGTGCTGAAGTCGCCCACCGGGCCGGCGAAGCGGAAGGTGGAGGCGGCGAAGCCCAGCGGGAGCAGTTCCTCGGCTTCAACCTCGGCGTCGAGGAGCAGGTCGCGGCCGGTGATGCCGACGTCGAGCGTGCCCTGGCCGACGTAGACGGCGATGTCGCGGGGGCGGAGGAAGAAGAATTCAATGTCGTTGTCCGGGTCCAGCATGACCAGCTCGCGGGTGTCGCGGCGCTGGCGGTAGCCGGCCTCGGCGAGCATGGCGGAGGCGGCTTCGGACAGGGATCCCTTGTTCGGGACGGCAACTCTCAGCATTGGGGAGGTCTTTCTTGGTCGGGACGAAGTCCGTTCAGAACAGTCCGTCCAGGATCAGTCGGTTCAGGCACAGCGGGCCACGCTATGCACCGGAGTCGCAGGGCAGGGCCTGGCGGGTTCCGGCGCGGACGTGGCTAGAGATGCTTGTAGACGTCTTCCAGGCTGAGTCCTTTGGCGAGCATCAGAACCTGCAGGTGATAGAGCAGCTGCGAGATTTCCTCGGCGGCGGCTTCATCGGATTCGTACTCGGCAGCCATCCAGACCTCGGCTGCTTCCTCCACGACTTTCTTGCCGATGCCGTGGACTCCGGAATCCAGTTCGGCGACGGTGCGGGAGCCTTCCGGACGGACGGCTGCCTTCTCACTCAGTTCTGCGAACAGCGAT